>CAIXFY010000036.1 GCA_903918885.1 uncultured Verrucomicrobia subdivision 3 bacterium | reverse complement strand
GCGCCTTGCGCGCCGCAAAATATTCCACGCGCCGCGTGAGTTGCGCGGGACAGCCCGCGATGTTCTGGCAGCGCCAGGCGACGGCGTCGGCGTCGCCGTCGGACATTTTTTCTTTTGCAATCGCGCCGCCGCATGCGGGACATTTGCCGCCGACAAATTGGAACAAATCAAATTCCTTCGCGCCGGGCGGCCGCTTGGTTTTCACCACCTCGAAAATTTCCGGGATGACCATGCCGGCCTTGCGCACGACCACGGTGTCGCCGATGCGGATGTCTTTGCGGCGGATCTCGTCCTCGTTGTGCAGCGTCGCGCGCGCGACGGTCGAGCCTTGCACGAAGACCGGTTCGAGTTCCGCCACGGGTGTCAACACACCGGTGCGTCCGACTTGAATGGTGATTGCTTTGAGAATCGTTTCCGCCGGAGTAATCCACGGCACAGGCTTGTGAACAATCGCGTAACCAGGCGCGCGGCTGCGTCCGGGAATGCGCGGCCAGTCGGCGAGCGTGTTGACCTTGAGCACGATGCCGTCGATCTCGTAAGGCAACTGGCGGCGCAGGTCTTTTTCCTCGTCGTAATGCGCCACGATTTTGTCGCGATAAATTTTCAGCACTGCCTCGATGCCGTCGCAAACCCACCACAATTTTTGCGTGGGCAGACCGAACTTGGCGAGCGCCTCAAGCATTTCAGAATGCGTCTTGAATTCGATGCCATCAACCTTGCCGACGGCGTAAAACACGGCGCGGATGGGACGTTGCGCAACGAGCTTGGGATCGAGCTGCTTGAGCGTGCCGGCGGTGGCGTTGCGGGCGTTGGGAAAACTCTTTTCACCTTCGGCGGCGAACTTGGCGTTGAGCGCGTCAAAATCTTTGATGGAAATGTAAGCCTCGCCGCGAACCTCGAGCAGAGCAGGGGGATTTTTGCAATTCAACTCCAGCGGAATACCGCGCACGGTTTTGAGATTCGTCGTGATGTCGTCGCCTTCCGTGCCGTCGCCGCGCGTGACGCCGAGATCAAATTTGCCGTTCTGGTAATGAACGCTGAGCGAAACGCCGTCCACCTTCGGCTCAATGATATATTGAACATTATCGCGGCCGAGATGCTTGCGGATGGTCGCGTCGAAGGCGCGTAGTTCCTCCAAAGTCTTTTCGTCTTGCAGACGATTGCGTTTGTCGCGGTCTGGTTCCTCGTCTTTTGTCGGGTGATCGCTGGCTTGCACCTTGTCGAGCGAAAGCATCGGCACGAGATGTTTGACTCGGGTAAATTTTTCACTCGGCGCACCACCGACGCGCTGGGTGGGCGATTCGGGCGTGATGAGTTCGGGGAAATCTATTTCTAAAGCCATCAACGCTAGAAACAATCGGTCATACTCGTGATCGGTTATGAGCTGACTGCCTTCGACGTAATACGCGTGGTCGTGCCGGCGGATTTCAGCGGCAAGTTCGGTGTGGCGTTTTTGGGCGGCGGCGGGCGTCACGGTTTCAGGCTTTGGCGGATTTCAGCAGCGCGGCAATCAAACCGTCCGTCGTGTGCTCCTTCGCTTCGAGCGCGGGCTTGAGGCCGAGGGCAACAATGGCTTTGGTAGTTTCCGGGCCGATGGATGCGAGTTTAAGCTGCGGAAATTTTTTAACGAGCTTCGGCAAATCAAACCGCGCGTGAAAATGTTCCACCGTTGAACTGCTGGTAAAAGTTACCCAGTCCGCGCCTTCTTCGGTGAGCCGCGCGGTCGCGCCGGTGCGGTCTTCGGTCTCGGCCACCGTGCGGTAAACCGCGATGTCATCGACGATTGCGCCTTCTTCCATCAGCGCGTCCGGCAAATCTTTATTCGCCACCTCGGCGCGGAAGAGGCACATCTTGACGTTGTCGATGTCCTGAAATTTTTTGAACTCGGCGACGATTTTTTTGCCGACGTATTCTTCCGGCTGCAAGTCCACTTGCAAATGCAACTCGCGCAATTTCGCCGCCGTCTTCGGGCCGACCGCCGCAATGCGCGCGCCACCAATGTCGCGCAAATCCTGAAAGCGCTTGAAGAACATATCGAAGAACGCGGTCACGCCGTTCGCGCTGGTGAAGATGAGCCAGTCGTAGGAATTGATTTCGAGCAGCGCGTCCACGATGGCCATTTTTTCCAGCGGCTCGGTGATTTTGATCGTCGGCACTTCCAAAACGTCCGCGCCGAGTTGCGCCAGGCGCGCGGCAAATGAACCGGCCTGTGCTTTGCGCCGGGTGACGACGATGCGCTGGCCGAAGAGTGGCAGCTTTTCGAACCAATTTAGTTTTCCGCGCAGCGTCACGACTTCGCCGACGATGGTGAGCGCGGGCGGAACAATTTTTTTCTCCGCCACGAGTTTTGCGATGTTGGATAAATTTCCGGCGACAGACTTTTGTTTTCCCAGCGTGCCGTGTTGCACGACGGCGATAGGCGTTTCCGGCGACATGCCGTGCGCGATGAGCGACTTTGTCCAGTCGCTGAGATTTTCCGTGCCCATGAGCACGACTTTCGTGCCGGGAATTTTGGCAATCTGCTCGTAACGCAGCGCGGTCGCGGCATCGGCGGAATCGCTGTGGCCGGTGAAAACGGTGAAGCTGGAACAATGCGCGCGGTGGGTGAGGGGAATGCCAGCGTAATTCGGCACGGCGGTGATGGACGAAACGCCGGGCACGATTTCAAAGGGAATATTTTCCGCGAGCAGAGCTTCGGCTTCCTCGCCGCCGCGTCCAAAAATAAATGGGTCACCGCCTTTCAGCCGCACGACGATCTTGCCTTCTCTGACCTTGGCGATAATGGTCGCGGTGATTTCGGCTTGCGGCATCTCCATGTTTTTGCCGCGCGAAATAAATTCCGCCGCGGCGGGCGCGAGGTGAAGAAGTTCGGGATTGGCAAGCGCGTCGTAGATGACGACCTCCGCTTGCCGGAGCAATTCCGCGCCGCGCAAAGTGAGCAGACCAGCGTCGCCGGGACCCGCGCCCACCAGATAAACTATGCCTTTGGATTTCACGCGCTCACTTTATCGGAATGGCGTCAGACTGCGAAAAGAAATTTGATTTGCTCGAGAAAAATCGGTTTTCAGCAAGCTAGCCAAAATATTTTTAAAAAAGTATTGCAATGAATCGTGGATTTGATAATTTCCTCGCTCCTCGTCGCCCGAAAGGTCGTCAGGACAGCATGTTTGCGAACCGATAACTGATTCCCACCACGGGACAGGAATGATGGCTCGCTGACTTCACAAAGTTGCTGAAAAAAACTTTTTGCATTTATGCCAGTTAAGACATTTAGACCGCTGACGCCGTCCACGCGATACATCACAATCGCGGACTTCAGCGATATTACCAAGACGAAGCCGGAGAAATCGCTCGTCGAAATCCGCAAGAAAACCGGCGGACGCAACATGTATGGTCGCGTCACGGCGCGCGGCATCGGCGGTGGTCACAAGCAGAAAATCCGCCTCGTAGATTTCAAGCGCAACAAGCACGGTGTGGAAGCGACGGTCGCGGCGATCGAATACGATCCGATGCGTTCCGCGCGTCTGGCGCTCCTGCAATACGCTGACGGCGAAAAAGCTTATATCATCGCGCCGGTCGGCGTGACGGTGGGCAAGAAAATTTCCAGTGGTCCGACGGCTCCGCCTGAAGTGGGTAATGCGCTTCCGCTTAAGGCAATTCCGGTCAGCAGTGCGATTCATAATTTGGAATTGGCTCCTGGTCGCGGTGGGCAGATTGTCCGTTCAGCGGGCGGCGCGGCAACTTTGATGTCCATTGACGCGGGTTACGCGCAGATTCGTCTGCCCTCCGGCGAAATTCGCAAAGTTAACGAAGAGTGCTACGCGACCATCGGTCAGGTTGGTAACACTGAGCACGAAAATGTGATTTTGGGCAAGGCGGGACGCACGCGTCATCGCGGTCATCGCGGCATCACGCGCGGTATGGCTCGTAACCCGGTTGACCATCCGAACGGCGGCGGTCAGGGTAAATCAAAGGGCGGCGGCGGCTGGCAGCAGCTTATGTCCCCGTGGGGCAAGGTGGCCAAAGGTGGCAAAACCCGCGCCAAATATAAACAATCTAACCGTTTCATCGTGGTCCGTCGCAACGGGCTGCCGATCAAGACCAAATAATTTTTTATGGGACGTTCGATTAAAAAAGGTCCGTTTGTTGACGCTCGGCTTCTGGAGAAAATCCTGAAGGCGAAGGCGGCCAACCAGAAGACGCCGATTAAGACCTGGTCGCGCCGTTCGACGATTACGCCCGAATTCGTCGGCGTGACGTTCACGGTTCACAACGGCAAGGTGTTCAACCCGGTTTTCGTGACTGAAAACATGGTCGGCCACAAGTTGGGTGAATTTTCACTGACGCGCACGTTCAAGAAGCACGGCGCCCACACCGCGAAGGCGGAAGCCAAATAGTTTTTATGGAAGTTTTCGCCATCACCAAAAATATCCCGATGTCCGCGCAGAAAATGCGCGAAGTCGTGCGCCAGATTCAAGGTCTGGGTGCGCTCGAGGCCGAGCAGATTTTGGCCGTCGTGCCGCGCAAAGGCGCGCGCTTCGTCGCCAAGACGCTGCACTCGGCTATCGCGAATGCGGAAAACAACAACAAGCTGCGTCCCGAAACCTTGCGGATCAAGGAAGCGGTGGCGGGCACGGCGACGACGCTCAAGCGTTTTCAACCCAAGGCACGCGGTTCGGCGGGTCCGATTCTGAAGCGCCGTTGCCACATCAAAATCACTTTGTCCGACGAATAATATGGGCCAAAAGACCAATCCAATCGGTTTGCGCGTCGCTGTCAACAAAGACTGGCGCTCGAAGTGGTATGCCGACAAAAAGGAATTCAGCAAACTGCTCACGGAAGACCGCCAAATCCGCGACCTGTTGAAGAAGAAGCTGGAAGCGGCCTCGGTTCCAAGAATTTTGATTGAACGCGCTACGAACCGTTGCCGCGTGACGATCATGACTGCTCGTCCTGGAGTTGTCATTGGCCGCAAAGGCTCCGAGATCGACAAGCTCAAGGAAGAATTGAGCAAGAAGACCGGCAAGGAAGTTTACGTGGACATCGTTGAGATCAAGCAGCCGGAGCTCGACGCGCAGTTGGTTGCGGAAGGCATCGCGTTGCAACTCGAGCGCCGCGTTTCGTTCCGCCGCGCGATGAAAAAAGCGTTGCAGACCGCGAAAGATTTCGGTGCAGAAGGCATCAAGGTTCGTGCTGGTGGCCGTCTCGGTGGCGCGGAATTGGCCCGCGTGGAAATGTATCACTGGGGCCGTGTGCCGTTGCACACGCTCCGCGCGAACATTGACTACGGTTTCGCTGAAGCGAAGACGGTTTACGGCAAGCTCGGCATTAAGTGCTGGATTTGCAAGGGCGACAACAAGCCGGCCAAAAAGGCTGAAAACAAGCAGGAAGCGGCTCCGGTCGCGAATTGATTTTTTAGAAATTTATTTGTTATGGCAATGCAACCAGCAAGAGTGAAGTTTCGCAAGATGCACCGCGGCAGTCGCACGGGCATGGCGATGACGGGCAACACCGTCGCGTTTGGCGAATATGGTTTGATGGCGTTGGAGCGCTGCTGGATGGACGGCAAGCAGCTCGAAGCCTGCCGCGTGGCGATTACCCGCCATATGAAGCGCAAGGGCAAGATGTGGCTCCGCGTGTTCCCGCAAAAATCCTACACCAAGAAGCCGTTGGAAACTCGAATGGGCAAGGGCAAAGCGCCGCTCGAAGGCTGGGTGGCGGTCATTCGTCCGGCGAACATTTTGTTTGAGGTGGACGGCGTGACCGAAGCGGATGCGCGTGAATCCATGCGTCTCGCGGCCACGAAATTGCCGATTAAAACCAAGTTTATTTCGCGTCATCATCACGCGAGCTGATTCCCATGAAATTTGCTGAAATCAAAGACCTGACGCTGGTGGAGTTGTCGGCCAAGAGCCGCGACCTCCGGCACGAGATGTTCAACCTGCGCCTGCAGCAGGCGAGTGCGCAGTTGGAAAAACCCGCGCGCCTGCGCAACCTGCGCAAGGATATCGCCCGCGTCGAGACCCGTATTTCGGCCTTGAGCAACCAGGCGAAGACGAAGGCGTCCAAATAATTTTGTATGGCTGAATCAACCAATAACGTGACGGCAACCGGCAAGCGCAAACAGCGCGTCGGCGAAGTCGTTTCGGACAAGATGACCAAGACGATTGTGGTGCGTGTGCAACGCCGTTTCCCGCATCCGCAATACAAGAAGATCGTGACTTCCTACAAGAAATTTTACGCGCACGACGAAAAGGCCGAGGCGAAGATGGGCGACACCGTCTGCATTGAGGAGTCTCGCCCGTTGTCCAAGCTCAAGCGCTGGACGCTCGTCAAGGTCGTCGAACGCGCCGTGGAAACCGCAGTCGTAGCCTGATTTAATTTTATGTTGCAAGTTCGTTCCAGTTTGGATGTGGCGGACAACACCGGTGCCAAGATTGCTTGGAACATCGGCGTGTTGGGTCGCAATCAGACGTATGCCGGCATCGGTGACGTCATTAAGGTTCACATCAAAGAAGCCGCGCCGGATGGCACGGTGAAGAAAGGCGAAGTGCATGACGCCGTCGTCGTGCGCACGCGCCACGTCATCAAGCGGGCAGATGGTTCTGTTTTGCGCTTTGACAACAACGCCTGCGTTATCATTGACAAGGAATTGAACCCGAAGGGCACGCGTATCTTCGGTCCGGTCGCTCGCGAATTGCGCGACAAAAAGTTCATGAAGATTATTTCACTCGCGCCCGAAGTCATTTGAAGGTTATGTCAAAATTTCATGTCAAAAAAGGTGATCAAGTCACCGTTATTTCTGGAAAAGAAAAAGGCAAGAGCGGCAAGATTATTGCCGTGTTGACCGACAAGCAGCGCGTCGTCGTGGAAGGCTTGCAGATGATAAAAAAGCACACGAAGAAGAGCCAGCAGAACCCGAATGGTGCGATTATCGACCGCGAAGGTTCGATTCATATCTCGAATGTTAAAAAGGCGGAGGCGGTTGCCGCGTAAATAATCTTCACGGCCAATTCCGTGAACTAAAAAATGAAAGCCAGACTTTACAAAAAATATACCGACGAAGCGGTGCCGGCTCTGAAGGCCAAGCACAACTTCAAGAACGTCCACCAGATTCCCAAGTTCGTGAAGATTGTCGTGAACATGGGCGTCAGCGCGTCCAACGAAAAGGGCGCGATTGAGGACGCCGCGAAGGACCTGAGCCAGTTGACCGGCCGCAAACCTGTCATCAGCAAGTCCAAGAAGGACGTCGCCAATTTCAAGCTCCGCAAAAACCAACCCATCGGCTGCCGCGTGACGCTGCGCGGTGACGCAATGTTTGAATTTTTCGATCGCTTGGTCGCCGTCTCGCTGCCGCGTATTCGCGACTTCCGTGGATTGTCCCCGCGCAAGTTCGACGGTCGCGGCAACTACACGTTCGGCGTGCCGGATCAGACGATTTTCCCGGAAATTGAACTGGAAAAAATCAAACGCCAGCAGGGCATGGACATCACGATTGTGACGACCGCCGCGACGGACGATGAAGCGCGCGACTTGCTGAAGTTCATGGGTTTTCCGTTCGCTGAAAAATAATTTAAGTTATGGCCAAGAAATCCTGGATTGAGCGGAATAACCGCAAAAAAGAAACGGTCAAGAAATACGCCGCGATTCGCGCCGAGTTGAAGGCCAAGCGGGACTACGTCGGTTTGTCCAAGCTCCCGCGTGATGCGAGCCCAACGCGCGTGATTAACCGCTGCGCGATGAGTGGACGCCGCCGTGGCTATTGGCGCAAGTTCGGGGTGAGCCGGTTGACGTTCCGCGAGGCGGCGTTGAATGGCCTGATTCCCGGAGTGACGAAGGCAAGCTGGTAAAAATTTGATCGTGCTGGCCGTCGGTTCCGCACTGAAGCGGGAGCCGAAACGCAGGACGAAAGTTAAAAAATAAAATGAGCGATCCGATCTCTGATATGTTGACGCGCATCCGCAATGCGGGTGCGGCGCAATTGCCCATGGTGAAGCTGCCGCATTCCCGCATCAAGGAAAGCGTGGCGAAGTTGTTGCAGCAACAAGGTTACGTTGCCGACGTGAGCGTCGCTGGCGAAGCCAAGAAGGAACTAACCATAAAGCTCAAATTTAACGGCAAGAAAAGCGTCATCGAAGGCCTCAAGCGCGTGAGCAAGCCCGGTCTGCGCCGCTATGTCGGCTCGACGGAAATTCCCCGCGTGCGTGGCGGACTCGGCGTGGCGATTGTCTCAACCTCGGAAGGTCTGTTGACCGACCAGCAGGCGCGCAAGAAAAACCTCGGCGGAGAATTGCTCTGCTACATCTGGTAATAATTTTATGTCCCGTATTGGAAAACAACCGATTGCCATTCCCGCCAAAGTGAAGGTGGAAGTGAAGGGGCAGAGCATCCATGTCGAGGGGCCGAAAGGCAAACTCAACTGGTCGTTGCCCGCCCGCACCAGCCTCAAAGTCGAAGGCGATAAG
>CAIXFY010000035.1 GCA_903918885.1 uncultured Verrucomicrobia subdivision 3 bacterium | reverse complement strand
ATTCTACAGATTTTAAGCCTCACGCTCTTTGAGAAAACGCCCATTTTACAGGCGCTTGCTCAACTGCCACCTGCTACACAACCGCCAGACACCGAAAATCATCAATGTTTACTCGGTTTTTAAACCGGACAGTAGTGTTGCTGGATGAAAATTCCATCGTTGTCGCCTACGATTACAAGCGTGGCGAACAGCGCGGTATCCTTAAGCGCGCACAGAAATTTGGCGAACGCCGCTATGCCGGTTTCGGCGATTGCGTGGCTTGCAATCAATGCGTCTTCGTCTGTCCCACCGGCATTGACATCCGCAATGGCACGCAGATGGAATGCGTGCATTGCACCGCCTGCATGGACGCCTGCGATACCGTGATGAAAAAAGTCGGCTCGCCGAGCGGACTCATCCGCTACGCCTCGCTTAACGGCATTGAGCGTGGCGAGCGGCTGCGCGTTACGCCGCGTCTGGTGGCGTATTCCGTAGTTCTGTTTGCGCTGGCGACCTTGCTGGGAGTGATGATTTTCACTCGCGCCGATGTCGAGGCGACAGTTTTGCGTGCGCCCGGTTCAATGTTTCAAAAAATGCCGGACGGTCATTACAGCAATCTCTACACCGTGCGCGTCGTGAACAAAACTTCGCGCGACCTACCGGTGGAACTGCATCTGGAAAATCTGCCGGGACATATTCTCGTGATGGGCGAGGGTAAAATCGTTATTCCCTCCCAAAAGCTGGTGGAAAATCCGGTGTTGATCGAAGTCGATCCGGAAGCCATGCGCTCCGGCACCACGCCCTTGGTCATCGGGATTTATTCTGCTGGCAAGCGACTGCAAACCATCAAGACGGCCTTCATCGGCCCGCGCAATTGAATCATGAAAACCAACCGCAATCTGTGGCCGCTCGGCATTTGTGTGGTGTTTGCCCTGTTCTTCATCGGCATGGCCACCGTCGTTGTCATTGCCGCGACGCACCGCGATCATCTGGTCAGCGACAATTACTACGAGCAGGAATTGAAATTCCAGAGCCAGATTGACAGCGCCGCGCGCACCAGCCAGTCCGGCGCGGCCATCCGCTACGATGCCGCCGCCGGTTGCTTGGTCATTGCTTTGCCAGCGGCGCAGATGGCGCAGAAAATTTCCGGAACCATCGAGCTTTACCGCCCGGCGGAAGCCAAACTGGATCGCGAATTTCTTCTGGAGCCGCAAGCCGACGGAAGCCAGACGCTGAATGTTTCCAAGCTCGCCGCCGGTCTCTGGCTGGCGCGCGTCAAATGGAACACCGGCGGCGAAAATTATTTTCTGGAACAAAAAATCACCATCGCGGGAAAATAAATGGACTACGGATTCGCCTTCGCGCTCGGTCTGCTTGGCAGTCTGCACTGCGCCGCCATGTGCGGGCCGCTGATGCTGGCACTGCCGGCTCCGGTCGGCGGGGCGGGGCGGTTTGTGTTTGGCCGAGTGCTTTACCAATTTGGTCGCGTCGTCACCTATTGCCTGCTGGGCGTTGCGGCCGGCTTGATTGGCAAATCCGTTTATCTGGCCGGATTGCAACGCTGGTTGTCCATCGCGCTGGGCATCGCCATCCTCGGTGGGTTTTTTCTTTCCAAAAAAATCGCCCTGTCGGCGTCGGTGCTCCGGCTCGTGACAAAATTAAAAACCGCCATGTCGGCGCAACTGCGCCGCCGGAGTTTTTCGGCGCTCGCGCTTCTGGGATTGTTGAACGGTCTCCTGCCGTGTGGATTGGTCTATGTCGCCGCTACGGGAGCGGTCTCACTCGGAAGTGTGTCCGCTGCTATTGGTTATATGGCGGCGTTTGGTATCGGCACTGTGCCGACCATGTTGACGATTAGTTTTTCGGGAAAACTCTTGCCGCTGGCGTTTCGCTCCAAGCTGCGCGCGGCGATTCCGGCGGGCGTTTGTTTGCTTGCGACGCTGTTGATCCTTCGCGGGCTGGCGTTGGGCATTCCTTATGTCAGCCCTGATCTGGCCGTCGGCGGCTGCTGCGCGCGATAAGTCGTTTTCGCGTCAGCCGCGACGGATTTCCGAGCCTTGGAAACGGATTTCAATGCGGAAAACTTTTTTAATCCGGCTGGTCACCTTGCCGGTCGCGAGGTCGATGCGGTCGGGAATTTCAATCCGGTGGATGTCCACGGCGGCGTGGTATCCGCGTTCCGAGAAGACATCAATCAACATCGCCAGCGCCAGTGGGTCGTCGATGAGTTTGTCTTCGGTGTTGATGTGCGCCGTGCCGGATATGGCGTGGCGTAACACAATCGGCAGGATTTTTTCCTCAATGAACACCACTACGCTTGCGAACAGCGCGCCGTGTTCCAGCTCGTAGCTATCAAGGCGTTTCACCAGTTCCTGCCGGGCGTGGATGACAATTTGGCTGGCCACCGGCACGCCGCGCAGTCGATCCACCGTGCGCGAGTCGAGTTCCAGTGTGCTTTGATATTCCAACTCGTGCAGGATGTTTTCTTCCACTTCCGCGACCGGGCCCTGCGCGTTGATGAAGTGGTAGTGGTAAATTTCCTTCAACGACTGCAACGCGTCCCAGGTTTGTTCCTTGAACACGCGGTAACGTCGCCGGGCGAGCGATTCATCGTGGTCGGTCGGCCGGTCTTCCGGCACCGTGCTGTCGCCCGCGCGCACCGCGGCCTCGATGAGCGCCTTGGTCTCGCGCCCGCGCTTGAGTTGGCGCGCGACGGATTCCTTTTCGTCCACGAAGAGCACCATGATATGAATCGTGGGCTGGCGGAAATGGATGCTCAACGGCGTGTTGTAAAATTCGCGGCGCAACGCGTGCATCTTGTCCACCAGCAGCTTCAGGCATTCGACCTGGACGTTCGTGCGCGGAAAACCGTCGAGGATGACGCCGTCTTGATATTCCTCGCGCAGCAGTTCGCGCAACACCAATCCGACCACGTCGCGGTCGCCGACCATGCTGCCGGCGTCCTTCAACTTTTGCGCCTCCGGCGACTTGAGCAGCGAACTCATCACAATCGGCTGGCAAGTCAGCCCGCGCACCTTGGCGATGAAGGCGGTGTTCGTGCCCTTGCCGGAACCCGGCGCACCGCCGAGCAGGATGATTTCCTTGGGAAAGCGCATCCGCTCGCGGCCAAACTCGTTTTCCAGTTCGCGCCAGATCGAGCCGAAAATAATCTGCGCGTCCTTGATTTCCAGGTCGCTGCGTTTGGGCGCGGCGGGTGCGGCCGGCGTCGGGGATGAATCTGGATTTGATGTCATGGTCTGCGGTTCTGCTAACCTTGGATGAAGTAGCTCAAATTTTCCAGCTCAATGGCGAGGTTCACGTTGTTCACCATCACGTCCTCCGGCACGGCGAGGACGATCGGCGAGAAATTCAAAATGCCCATGACGCCCGCCTCGATAAGCTGGTTGGCGACGGTTTGCGCGGCGGCGGCGGGCACGGAGAGAATGGCCATCTTCACGGCGT
>CAIXFY010000034.1 GCA_903918885.1 uncultured Verrucomicrobia subdivision 3 bacterium | reverse complement strand
CGCGGTCGGACAACGAGCCGTCGCGGTCGGACAACGAGCCGTCGCGGTCGGACAACGAGCCGTCGCGGTCGGACAACGAGCCGTCGCGGTCGGACAACGAGCCGTAAAACTCCCGCAACCGTCCAAAAGCGACGATTACGGGAGTTTTCTGCTAGCGCGGAACTTTTTTAAACCGCCGCCGCAATCGCATCGCCCATCTGCGACGTGCCAACGCGCTTCGCGGTCGTCTCAATCGGATTGTAAATGTCGCCCGTGCGGTTGCCAGCGTTGATAGCTGTAGTCACCGCCGCTTCAATCGCCGCCGCCGCGTCGTTCAGGCCAAAACTCTGGCGCAGCATCATCGCGCTCGACAGAATTTGCGCGATGGGATTCGCCAGATTTTTTCCGGCGATGTCCGGCGCGGTGCCGCCAGCGGGTTCGTAGAAACCAAAAGTTTGATCGCCATTCGTCGCGCCCAAGCTCGCGCTTGGCAACATTCCCAGCGATCCACCGAGCGCCGCCGCTTCGTCGCTCAAAATATCGCCGAACATATTTTCGCAGAGCATCACGTCGAACTGCGTGGGCTTGAGCATGAGCTGCATCGCGCCGTTGTCCACGAACATGTGTTCCAGCGTCACGTCGGGATAATTTTTGCCAACGCGCGTGACGACTTCGCGCCAGAGAATTCCATTCTCCAGCACGTTCGCCTTGTCGATGCTCGTCAGTTTTTTCCGGCGCAATTGTGCGGCCTTGAACGCGACGTGCGCGATGCGTTCGATTTCCGGCGTGGTATAAACCATCGTATCGATCGCGCGGAAATTGCCGCCGCCCAAATCTTCCGTCTTCTTCGGCTGGCCGAAATACATGCCGCCGGTCAATTCGCGCACGACCAAAATATCAATCCCGTCGCCCTGACGTTCCTTCGCGAGCGGACACGCGTGCGACAAAACTTTCGGCAATTTCACCGGACGCAAATTGGCGAATAAACCGAATTCTTTGCGCAAACGCAGCAGCGCGGCGCGTTCCGGGCGCTCTTCCTTCGGAATCGTCGGATCGCGATCCGGCAAGCCGACGGAGCCGAACAAAATGGAATCAGATTTTTTGCAGAGCGCGAGCGTGGCGTCGGGTAACGCTTTGCCAGCGGCGTCAATGCCTGCCCAGCCGACGGGCGCTTCGGTAATGTTGAGTTGGAAGCCGAATTTCTTTTCGGTGGCGCGCAAAACCTTGATGGCTTCGCGCATGACTTCGTTGCCGATGCCGTCGCCGGCGAGCGCTGCGATATTGTAAGTTTTCATAAAATTGGCCGGAAAGTTTAACCGCGAAATACACGAAATACACGAAAAGAAATCGGCAGCGCACAATCGGTGGTTAGATTCGGTGGGGCGAGCGTCCTCGCGAGCCGGACATCGCTGGTTCAAGCGGCTTGCGAGGACGCTCGCCCCACCAAGATTTTTCGTGTATTTCGCATATTTCGCGGTTAATGATTTGCCCGTGCCGCTCCCTTACAAAATCGCCACGCTGCTCTACGTTTTTAACGAACGCGATGAAATCCTGTTGCTGGAACGCGCGCAGGAACCGAATCGCGGCTTGTGGAGTCCGTGCGGCGGCAAGCTCAAGATGGACATCGGCGAATCGCCCTACGCCTGCGCTTGCCGCGAGGCGCACGAGGAAATCGGCCTGCCACTCGCGCCATCCGATTTGCACTTGGCCGGTCTGGTCAGTGAACATGGCTACCAAGGCCAGACGCACTGGCTGATGTTTTTGTTCGAAGTGAAAGTGAAATTGAAAACATTGCCGCCGCCGATGAACGAAGGGCGTTTTGAATTTTTCCCGCGCGAAAAAATTTCCACGCTGAAAATTCCGCAGACGGACCGCGAGCAAATCTGGCCGTGGTTCTGGCAGTTTCGCGGCGGCTTTTTTGCGGCGCATTGTCATTGCCACGCGGATGGACGGAACGAGTGGAAGCTCGAAGAGGCAAGTCAGAAGTAATAAGGCAGAATGAAGAAGTTTTTTGTAGCGGCGGTCTATGGCCGCCGAATCACCAATGGGCTTAACTTTCCGGCGGTCACCGACCGCCGCTACAAACGCAGGCTTTGATTTTTACTTCTGCATTCTGCATTCTTCCTTTGGCATTTGAAACATGAGCGATCCCATCATTGATTTGCACAGCGACGATTATTTCATGAGCGAGGCGCTGCGCCAAGCAGCCAAGGCTTACGAGCGCGAGGAAGTTCCCGTCGGCGCGGTCGTCGTCCGCGAAGGCCGCATCATTGCGCGGGCTTACAACCAAGTCGAGACGCTCAAGGACGCCACCGCGCATGCGGAGATGCTGGTGCTCACGCAGGCGGAAAATGCCGTGGGCGACTGGCGGCTGACCGATTGCACGCTCTACGTCACCAAGGAACCTTGCCCGATGTGCGCCGGGGCGATTGTCCACACACGCCTCGCGCGCGTGGTGTTTGGCGTGGGTGATGTGAAAGGTGGCGCGGCGGGTGGCGCGCTGAACCTATTGCAATTTCCCACGCTCAATCACAAATGCGAAATCACTTCCGGCGTGCGATTGGAGGAATGCCGCGAAATGCTGCGCAGTTTTTTTGCCGAGCAGCGCTCGGCGAAAAAGAATGGTGAAAATCCGGCGGGCGAAAGGTAGGGCGGGCAGTCCTCTGCCCGCCGCTCTTGCCAACGGATGCGTTCTGATTCACCACGACGGCGCGCATGGAGTGACGCGCCCTACCAAATAAAAAACGAGGCCAACTTGCGTTGGCCTCGTTTTGCTTTAGTTACAAACTAAATTAACGGGGAAACAGAAAGCCTTGGGGCATCACAGAATTCGTGCTGTTCTGCAAAGCCGTCTTCAAGCCGCTGATGGAAACGGATTGCACACTGCCATCGGCCAGCAAAATATTGCCGGACTTCTGGTGCATTTCATTCTGGGTCCAAGCCCAGCCAGTGGTTGTGGTGCCCCAAGCCGCTGAAGTAAGTTGATTGCTGGAGGTTTGGCTGGAAGTCGAGGAAGCCCCAGAACTTGCAATAAATGCGTAGCTAGCGGGAACGCTTGAACCGGCGCTGGCCTGAAAGCCAATATTTTCGTCACCGCTGAGAATGATTTGGGGATCCGTTTCCGTCGCATTGGCGTTCACAAAGTAACTGCAAGCACCGGCAGTAGTAGGCGCCCCGCTCAATGTGGTGGCACCTGTGAAGTTGGTATAACTGAAAGCTGTGGCCGCCTGTGAATGGTAGGTGTCAGACGGGCAATAGCACACTTTCGGAGTAGACAACTCATTCGACATGACCATGAATACGGAGGCCGGATTTTTGCCCATGGCATCGCTGGCACCACCGTTCGCCATGGTGACTGACATCGGATATTTGTCCCCGTTGTCGCCAGACCAGATGCGGAAGGCAAGGCCGACCTGCTTGAGATTGTTGACGCAGTTGATTTTTTGAGCCTTTTTCTTGGCGGCCGCGAGCGCGGGCAAGAGCATGGCGGCCAGAATCGCGATGATCGCGATGACGACGAGGAGTTCGATGAGCGTGAACGCTTTTTTGGTTTGTTTCATAATATATTTGTTGTTGGTTCCGGGGACAGGCGGTCGAATTTACGCGAATCGCTAAAACTGTCAACGGGTTTCTAGATTTTCTTTAGCTGGCTGCGTGCCAAGTGGAAAATTGAAGAAACGCCAATGAAACGCCGGTTAGGATTTTGCGACCCGGCTCCGAGGCGTGAAATTTTCACGCATTCTGCGTGAACTTCACGCAAGACGGCGAAAGTTGTTCGCAGGCCAGCGAGGTAGGGCGCGTCACTCCATGCGCGCCGTCGTGGTAAATCAGAACGCATCCGTTGGCAAGCGCCAGCGCGCAGGGGACTGCGCGCCCTACCCGCCAAGCAATCCACATCACCCTTCGGGATTGATTTTCCAGCGGGATTGACGAACACTGATCAACCCAATTTATGGCCGAACCAAAAGAAAATTTGCAGATGGAAAAAATCGTGTCGCTGTGCAAACGGCGCGGGTTTGTGTTTCAGTCGTCCGAAATCTACGGCGGCATCAACGGCTTTTGGGATTACGGCCCGCTCGGCGCGGAACTCAAGCGCAACGTGAAGGAACTCTGGTGGAATGCAATGACGCGCCAGCGCGAAGATGTCGCCGGTCTCGAAGCGACTATCATCATGTCGCCCGCAATCTGGAAAGCCAGCGGCCATGTGGACACGTTCAGCGATCCGATGTGCGATTGCAAAAAGTGCAAGAAACGTTTTCGCGCCGACCAGCTTTGCGAAGATCAGGGACTGACGCTCATTAAAACGCCGGCAGGAAAATATGAATTACCCGCCGGCACGAAATGCACAAGTTGCGATTCGAAGGAGCTGACCGAGCCGCGGCCGTTCAACTTGATGTTTCAAACTTACGTCGGCCCGGCGGCGACGGAAGCGGACATCGCGTATCTGCGTCCGGAAACCGCGCAGGCGATCTTCGCGCAGTTCAAAAATGTTTTGGAAACGTCGCGGCAACGCGTCCCGTTCGGCATCGCGCAGGTCGGCAAGGCGTTCCGCAACGAAGTCACGCCGCGCAATTTCACCTTCCGCTCGCGCGAGTTTGAGCAGATGGAACTGGAATTTTTCATCAAGCCGGATGAAGTCATTGAGGCGATTCATGGCTCCGTCGCGACGGTTCCGGCCATCGGTCATCCGGGCGAACCGCAGCCGAACTGGGGCTGGCAGGCGTGGCATCAATATTGGGTCGAGGAACGCGTGCGATTCTATGAAGGCATCGGCTTGTCGCGCGCGACGCTCGGTTTTCACGTTCAGACCAAAGAAGAACTGGCGCATTACGCCCGCGCGTGCACGGATATTTTGTTCAAGTTCCCGTTCAGCAAAAAGGACGAAAACGGCAACGTCAAAGGCGACGAACTCGAAGGCATCGCCGCGCGCAGTGATTTTGATTTGTCGCAACACCAAAGATTTTCCGGCAAACCGATGGGCGTGTTTGACGAGGAATTGCGCGCCGCGTGGGCGAAGTTGCCGAAGGAAAAATCGGATGATTTGTGGAAGCGTTATTACGACCACCGCAAAAATTATCTGACCAAATCCGCGAAGCCCGACGAAACGCCGGAGCAAATTTCCAAGCAGGCGACGGATGACGCGAACGGTCTGGCGCGCGGCCAATACATTCCGCACGTCATCGAGCCGAGCGCGGGCGTGGATCGTTTGATTCTCGCGCTCATCGCGAATGCGTATTCCGAAGAAACCAAAACCGACGACAAGGGCAAAAGCGAAACGTCGGTGACGATGAAATTCCATCCGCGCGTCGCGCCGTTCAAGGCGGGTATTTTTCCGTTGCTGAAAAACAAACCGGAACTGGTCAAAAAAGCACTCGAAGTCCGCGACCTGTTGCGCCCCTGGATGAATGTATTTTACGACGAGTCCGGGAGCATCGGCAAACGCTACGCGCGTCAGGACGAAGCTGGCACGCCGTTTTGCGTGACGATTGACTTCGACACGCTCGGCGAAAAACCGGAGTTGCTCGACACGGTGACGCTGCGTTATCGCGACGATAGCAAGCAGGAACGGCTGAAAATTTCCGAACTGCGCGACTGGTTGCTGGCGCGGATTCGGTAAGCTGCTAGTTTATCGGCATGAATCAAAGCACCCGCATTTCCTACATCATCATGGCGGTGCTGCTGGTGCTCATCGGTGCGCTGCACCTCGGACCATTGCTGCTGACGGCGCTGTTCGGATTCTTTGCGCTGCGCTTGTTGAGTTTCGGCAAAAGCAAACTTCTTGGCATAACGCTTTACCTGATTGCCATCGCCGTGATCGGCTGGGGGCTGATTCATTTCTCGCGCCAGGCGTATCTGGCGCTGCCGAAAATCGCGGAGACGACGATTCCCGCTGTCACGGATTTTGCGCAGAAAAATGGCATCGAATTGCCGTTCACCGACTACGCCAGTCTTAAGGTTTTGGCGGTGGATGAAGTGAAACAGGATGTGGCCAGCCTTGGCCGTCATGCCCGCGAGGCGGGTTTTGCGTTAGTTCAGTTGTTTATCGGACTGGTCGTGGCGGCGAGTTTGTTTTTGAGCGCGAAGTGGGGCTCGGAAAACGATCCGGGCATGGCGCCAGACAGCCATTATGCGACGGTGGTCAATGAATTGAGCGCGCGGTTCCAGACTTTTTTTCACAGTTTTTCCGAGGTGGCTGGCGCACAAATCATCATCTCGGCCATCAACACCGCGTTGACCTGCGGATTTTTGCTGTGGGCCGGCTATTCGTATGTCGCGGTCATCACAGCGACGACTTTTCTGTGCGGCGTGCTGCCGATTATCGGCAACCTTATCAGCAACACGCTCATCGTGTTCGTCGGCTTCACCCTTTCGCCGCACACGGCGCTGCTCGCGCTGATTTTTCTCATCGTGATTCACAAGCTGGAATATTTCCTGAACAGCAAAATCATCGGCGACCGCATCAAGACACCGATGTGGCTGACGCTCATCGGCATCGTGCTTGGTGAAAAATTGATGGGCATTCCGGGCATGATTCTCGCGCCCATTGTGCTGCATTACATCAAGGTCGAGTCGTCGCAAAGCAAGACGGCGACCGCCGCATAACTGGCCATGCCGCAAGTCGTCCCATCTGACCCGCCGCCGAAACGCGCGCCGACGCTATACCTCATCGCTGCCATCAAAATTGGCAAGGGATTGTTGTTGCTGCTGGCGGCGCTGGGAATTTTTGCGCTGGCAGGAAAAGATTTGTCCGACGCGTTCGACGATTTTCTCCGCTGGCTGCACCTCGACCCGGAGCGCCGATTTTTCATGAACATCGGTGAATGGCTCGACACCATCACGCCGGCGAACGTCAAGGAAATCGCCTCCGGCACACTGCTGTTTGGATTATTTCTACTGACTTGCGGCGTGGGGTTAGCCTTTCGCGCCAAATGGGCAATCTGGGTTTCCATCGGCGAATCCGCTTGCTTCATCCCAGTGGAAGCCTTCGAGCTCCTGCGCCGCCGTCTGCCGGAAACGGACGCTCACCGGATGTTCACGCATCCGCGGCTGGCGCTCGCCGCGCTGCTCGCGGTGAATGTCTTTATCGTCTGGTATCTGTTCAAAAACCGCGCGCGGCTTTTCCGTCACCACCTTTGATTTTCAAATACCGTCACCGGACAGACACAGAATCGCCATGATTTTATTACGATTATTTGCTTGCGGCAGCGGCGGCGTTGGCTTAAAAAACGCCATCATAAGTATTAGCCCGACGACAGCTTTGATGCACCACATTATAATTCAGTCCCAACCGGAGAGGGTCGCTTGAGTCGCCCTTTTCAGCCCCAACGCAATTCCAATCCCGCCGCCAACATGCGCGTCAACGGGAAAATCCGCGCCCGCGAAGTCCGCGTCATCGGACCGGATGGCAAACAGCTCGGCGTCTTCCCGCTGAACGACGCGCTGAACCTCGCGCGTCAGCACGGCGTGGATCTGGTGGAAATTTCCGCGAACGCCGTGCCGCCGGTCTGCCGCATCATCGAGATCGGCAAATTCCGCTACGAGCTCGCCAAAAAGGAAAAGGAATCCCGCAAGCACCAGCACGCCTCCACCGTGAAGGAAGTGCAGCTGAGCCCACGCATTGATCCGCATGATTTGGGCATCAAGGTGCAGCACGCCATCAACTTTCTGTGTGAAGACATGAAGGTGAAAGTCGCGCTAAAATTTAAGGGCCGCGAAATGGCACATACCGAGATCGGTTTCGAGGTCATTAATAAATTCATCGCCGACATCGCGCCGTTCGGCCATCCCGATTTCACGCCCAAGCTCGTTGGCCGCGCCATCAACCTGATGATTAGCCCGCTGCCGCGCGCCAAACGCGCCAAGAATCCGCGTGGTGAAGGTCACATGGAGCCGGAGCCGGAAAATTCCGCGCCGGAAAAAAATCACGAAGCCCACACCGACCCGCGCGCACCAAAAGCGAAAGTCCCCATCAACGACGCGCCAACATCCGGCGGTCTTAACAATCCGTTCGCCGGGCTGGACATCAAATAGTCGTTGGCGCCTGCCAACTGCGCACCAAATCGGGAAACCGGCAGTCCGCGCAAATCGCATTCGAGTGTTCGCAAAAATCCCGGACGATTTGCATCAGGCCCTGCTGCTGCGCCGCGCTTTTCAAGACGCGCGCACTGGAAGTTCCCAGCAAACGCTGTCGCGCGAGTTTCAAGACAGAATTATCTTCTGCCGCCGGCCACGCGAAAAATCTTCGCTCCACCGCACGCAGGATTTTTTCGTTGCCGCCTTCCTTCGCGCGAACCCACAGCCAGGGCAAAACGACATTCACCGCCAAATCGGTCACGCGCGCTTCGCCCAATAATGGCTGTGGTTTTATCATCGACGCCGATTTAAAAGTCCAGTGCCACGACCAGAAGTCATCGCGCTCGACCTGAAAAATCTCATGCAGCGAGTCCAAAAGTTTTTTATCGGGAATTTCCGGCGCGCACCAGTTTTCAATTTTTGAGACGAGATTTTTTCTGGCTAACCAATGCGAAGCCAGCGCGAGCCGTCGCTGCGGATGGTTCGCCGGGCGTAGGCCGTGAAATTTCCAGACGGCGCGCGGCAGGGTGCAGTCGGCAAATTCATCGCGGTCGCGCCACCAGACATCCCACGCACGGCGCAGAAAAGTGTCGGAACTTTTTTGCGAGCGCGTCAATTCATCCGGCAACAGGCCGCTGACGCCGAGCAGCCGCGCTTGAATTTCAAACACGGAATCCGCGCCGCCGCGCCAGCGCGATTTAGTTTCCGCAAGATTCACCATCGGCCAGACATTATTTTTATAGCCGAGCGCCTTGAACAGATTTTCCCAAAGCGCCTGCTCCCAACCTGAATTTTTGGCCCGCGCCAGAATGGCGTTCGCCTTGTTTTCAAAACGCACTTTGGCGGCAGCGTTCAGCAATTCGGCGAGCTGCGACGAATTCAATTCGCTCAGCGGCGCGGAACATTTGCCGCGTAAGGCAGCGGGTAAGCCGGATTCGTTTTCCAAAGCCAGCGCGAGTTCAGCGACCGGCGCATCGAGGAAATTTTTGAGCGGCAAAACAGATGGAACGGTTTCAATTTTCCCCGACGCCTCCCAGACGACATGCAGAATGACATTTTTGAAACTCTGATTTTTATCGTGGCCATGCGCGCGCCAGCCGGCAGATTGCAAATCAATTTCCACATCGCCGGCGACGGGTTTTTCATCCCCCAGCTGCAAAACCGCGCCGCGAAAATCCGGCCCGCCTTCCGCGCTGGCGAAGCCGGGATGTAGCACGCGCAGGGTTTTTCCGTCGGAAGTTTTCAGCGCGTCGCGCCTGAGCCGTTGGTGCTGCCAGACAGCCTGGAGCAGTTTTTCCGGTGGCACGGAGTCATCGTCGTGCAGGGCGTTGACGGCGCGGCAACGGGTGCGCCAGACAGCGTAGAAATTTTCGGCGCGAGCATCCATGCGGAGAGTTTTTTGCGGGAACGGGTTTGAAGTCAAAATAATTTTGAACGAAACGCCCGCGCCGTTTGCCTGTTTAGGGAAGATGAATGAAGTTTTTGTTCGCCGCCGCTGGATAATTTCGGCTATGATTCGCAAGGTTTTTCAACGGTTCGCATCGTGATGATTCAAGTTTCCAATTTGACCAAGCGCTACGGCGGGCGCACGGCGGTGGACGATATTTCGTTCACGGTCGCGCCCGGCGAAATCGTCGGTTTGCTCGGCCCGAACGGCGCAGGCAAGAGCACGACGATGCGCGTGCTGTCCGGCTTCATGCCGGCGACGAGCGGCACGGTGCGCGTGGCGGGGCTGGACGTGTTTCACGATTCGGACGAAGTGCGCCGCCGCATCGGCTACATGCCGGAAAATAATCCGCTGTATCCCGAAATGCGCGTTCGCGAATACCTGAAATTCCGGGCGCGGCTGAAGGGCCTCGGCTGGAAAAATTCCCGCGCACGCGTGGACGCGGTGATGGAGCAGTGCGCGCTCACCGACGCGAGCGGCCGCGTCATCGGCCAGCTTTCCAAAGGCTACAAGCAGCGCGTCGGTTTGGCGGACGCGCTGGTGCACGAGCCGGAATTAATTATTTTGGACGAGCCGACCATTGGCCTTGATCCGCAGCAAATCCGCTCGGTTCGCGCCTTGATCAAAAGTCTGGCGGACAAACACACGGTTTTGATTTCCACGCACATTTTGCCGGAAGTGGAAATGATGTGCAGCCGCGTGCTAATCATGCTCGGCGGAAAAGTCCTGGCGTCCGACACGCCGGAAAACCTGCAGCGCCGGATGGCGGGTGGCAGCCAGATCATCGCGGAAATCGCCGCGCCGGAAAGCGCGTTGCGCGCAGTCTGGGAAAATCTGCCGGAAGTAGCATCCTTTAATCTGACAGCGGCGGACGGACATTATTTCCGCTGCGCGCTGACGCCGCGGGCGGGGTTGGATTTGCGGCCGGTGATTTTCGGCATCGCGCGGGAAAACGACTGGCAATTGCGCGAGTTGACGCGCAGCCGACATTCGCTGGAGGATATTTACATGCAGGTGACGAAACCGACGACGGAGGAGGTTGAATGAAAATTTTCTGGGCGTTGTTCCGTAAAGAGCTGGCGGCGTTTTTTTTCTCGCTGACCGGATACGTCATCATTGCGGCCATCACGTTGCTCACGGGCTTTAGCTTTGTGGTGCTGGTGCAAAACCTCGGCACTGACCCGTCGCCGATGCCGGTAACGGAAATGTTTTACCGGACGTATTTTTTCTGGCTCATCGTTTTGCTGGCCACACCGGTGATTACCATGCGGTTGTTTGCGCTGGAAAAGGCGAGCGGCACGTTTGAAACGCTGATGACCACGCAAGTGGGCGACACGCAGGTGGTCGCAGCGAAATTTTCCGCCGCGCTGTTTTTTTATCTGTTTGCGTGGCTGCCGTTGCTCGGCTGCCTATTCATCGTGCGGCATTTCACGCACCAAAATGCGGCGCTTGACGCCGGCACGATGGGGGGAATGTTTCTGGGAATTTTCCTGACCGGCGGATTATTCTTGTCGCTCGGCTGTTTTGCGTCGTCCCTAACGAAAAGCCAGATGGCGGCGGCGATGATCAGCTTCGTGCTGGGCGTGAGCCTATTCGCGCTGGGTTTTCTGGCCGAAGCGATTCCCGCCAGCGCGCGCTGGTCGGCGCAGGTGATTTCGTATTTCGGACTGTTCGAGCAGATGCACGATTTTGCGCGGGGCGTGGTGGACACGCGCGCGGTGATTTTTTATGCGAGCGCCACGTTCCTGTTTTTGTTCCTAACCTTGCGCGTGGTGGAAAGCCGACGCTGGAAATAAATGAGCGAAGCCAATCAATCCCGTCCCAGTTTTTCCCCGGCCATCCGGTGGGGAATCGGCCTCGACGTGCTGCTGCGCACGGCGCTGGTGCTGGCGGTAGTGGTGATGCTGAATTATCTGGGCGCAAAATTTTTCCACCGGTTTTATTTGAGTTCGCAGACGCGGGTGGCGTTGTCCGCGCGCACGGCGGGCATCCTGCATTCGTTGACGAACACGGTGAACGTGACGCTCTACTTCGACCGGAAGGATGAATTTTATCCAGACATCGTGGCGCTGCTGAATGAATACCGCGCGGTGAATAAAAACATTTCCCTCCGCACCGTGGATTTCGTCCGCGATGCCGGCGCGGCGGAAAAAGTAAAGGCGCAATACAAACTCGGCGGCGCGGCGGATAAGGACCTCGTCATCTTTGATTGCAGCGGCCGCGTTAAAATGGTTTCCGGCGACGCGCTCACGCAATACACGCTGGAACAGGTGCCCAATGAAAAGGAACGCGAGTTTCGCAAAAAGCCGGTCGCGTTTGCCGGCGAAAAGATTTTTACCGCGATACTGCTCGCGCTCCAAAATCCGCAGCCGCTCCGCGCATATTTTCTGCAGGGCCATGGCGAGCCATCGCTGTCGGACGATGGCAATTTCGGCTACCTGAAATTTGCCGCCACACTGCAACAGAACTACGTCACCGTGACTAATCTGGAATTGCTCGGCGACCGCGCCGTGCCGATGGATTGCAACCTGCTCATCATCGCCGCGCCCGCAGCGGCGTTCACTGAAATGGAGCTGCAAAAAATCGAACAATATCTCACGGAAGGTGGCCGGTTGCTGGCCCTCTTCAACTACGCCTCGCTCAAACGCGCGACCGGGCTGGAGCCGATTTTGCAGCGCTGGGGCGTGAACGTCGTCGCGGACATCGCGCAAGATTCAAAAAATACCGTCACCGGCCAGGACATCGTGGTGCGGCGTTTCGGCCAACATCCGGCCGTTGATTCCCTCGCGCAACTTTCCGTGCAAATGGTGCTGCCGCGGCCGGTGGTAAAAATAAATTTTCCCAACGCGCCGGCCAGCGCGCCGCAAGTCACTGAACTGCTATTCGCCGGTCCCGCCACGACTTTGGTCAATGACCACAGTGAAGCCCCGCGTGATTTTTCCCTCGCCGCCGCCGTTGAGCAAAAGCCCGTGGCTGGCATCGCGAACGCACGCGGCACAACGCGCATCATCGTGACCGGCGACTCGATTTTTCTCGGCAACTACTACCTCGAAGGCGCGGGCAATCGGGATTTTCTAAACAGCGCGACGAGTTGGCTGCTGGACCGGCCGCAATTACTGGAAGGAATCGGCCCGCGGCCGGTCACAGAATTCCGTCTGTTGCTGACCCAACATCAACAACTCCAGCTCCGCTGGCTGCTGCTCGGCGTGCTACCCGGCGGCGTGCTGTTTATCGGCTGGCTGGTCTGGCTCGTGCGCCGCCAATGAAATCTAAAACGACAGCCATCTGGTTTGTGCTCGCGGCCGCGCTGCTCGCGGGCATCTGGCTCGCGGAAAAATTTCTCTCGCCCGCCGCACCCATGACCGCAAGTCTGCTGGCTGGATTGCGCGCCGAGGAAATCACCGGCCTGCAAATCAGCCCCGCTGGCGTGCGCGAAATAAGCATCCTACGCACCAACGGCGCGTGGCTGCTGCAAAAACCGCTGGTCTATCCGGCGCAGACGGCGGCCATTCAAACTTTGACGGCCGCGCTGGAAAAACTGGTTCCCGCCATTCGTTTCACCGCGTCTGATATGCGCAGCCATAAAAATGCGGATTCGGAATTTGGTTTTGACAGCCCGCAGTTTTCCCTCGTCATCGAAGCGGGTAATCAACATTGGCAGTTGCTCATCGGCAACAAGACCGCGCCCGGCGATCAGGTTTTCATCCGCCTTGTCGGCGTGGACGGTGCGTTCGTGACGGACGCGAGCTGGCTGGAACTTTTGCCGCGCTCGGCAGATGTCTGGCGCGACACGGCGCTTGTGGATGCCGCCGGAACCTGCGATTGGATCATCGTCACCAACGGCACGAAGTCCATGGAATTCCGGCGTGACGCGACAAATCAGATTTGGCGGATGATCCGTCCGTTGCAGGTGCGGGCAGACGGCTCGCGGCTGGCGGCAGCCGTGCAAAAACTGCGCGGCAGTCGGGTTGCCCAATTTGTGACCGACGATGCGCGAGTCGATTTGAACAGCTACGGTTTGCAGCCGCCGGAATTTTCCGTGTGGCTCGGGCGCGGCAGCAATGCCGTGAGCGCGGTTCACGCCGGAAAAAATTCCACAGAAAATTCCGGACAGATTTTTGCGCGGCGGGAAGGTTGGAATTCCGTCCTGCTGGCGGCGAAGGATGTTTTCACGCCTTGGCGCAGCGCGGTAAATGATTTTCGCGACCCGCATCTTTGTTCGTTTACTGCGCCGCCGGCGGAAATCGAGGTGCGCGGGGAAAATAATTTTACCCTCCAGCAGCGCGGCGCGAATGACTGGGCCGTGGCGGGCGAGAAATTTCCTGCCGACGCCGAAAACGTCCAGCTGTTTCTGAAAACGCTGGCCGGTCTGCGCGTGGCGGAGTTTGTAAAAGATGTGGTCACGCCGGCGGATCTCCAGGGTTTCGGGCTGGCAACGCCGGCGCGCCAAATCATTTTGCGCGCCACACTGGGCGACACCAACAGCACGTTGGTCCATCTGCTCTTGGGCGCGACGGAGACCAACCGGATTCTCGCCAAGCTGGCAGACGAAGATTTTATTTATGCCCTTAAGTCCGATGATTTGGCCCGGCTGCCGGAGTTTGGTTGGGAATTTCGCGACCGCCGCCTCTGGAATTTTTCCGAGACGAACGTCGCGCAAATCACGTTGCGCCAGAACGGCAAGACGCGCCAGCTCGTGCGCACCGCCGAAAACAAGTGGTCGCTCGCCCCCGGTTCGCAGGGCATCATCAATCCGCCCGCTATCGAGGAAACCGTCCACCGCCTCGGTGAACTCACCGCCGGCGGCTGGGTGGGCCGCAATCTTTCCGCGCCGGAAAAATACGGCTTGGACACGAACAAACTTTCGCTCGCCATCGAATTGAAAGCCGGCGAAAAACTTGCCGTGGATTTCGGCGCAGAATTGCCGCAAAGCCAGACTGCGCTCGCCGCCGTGACGCTGGATGGCGAACGCTGGGCGTTCATTTTTCCGCCGGTGCTTTACCAGTTCGTCACCACCTATCTGACTATTCCGTCCAACGCCCCGTGATATGCCCGGATTCTGGCGCAAATGCCGCATCGCGTTCCGTTGCTTCCGCTTCGGGGTCTGGTTCCTGATGCTCGCGGCGCTCGGCGCGCTGCTCTGGTGCAACCTTGTCGGCCTGCCGAATTTTGTAAAATCGCGGCTGGTCGCCACGCTCGCGGAGCGCGGCGTGAAACTGGAATGTTCCCGGATGCGTTTGAGTTTTCTCCACGGCCTCGTGGCGGAAAACGTCCGCGCCGGCCAAACCGGAACCGCCGATACCGCGACCTTCAGCGCGCGGGAAGTGCGGTTGAAACTGAATTATCCGGCGCTGCTCCACGGCCGCGGCCAACTCGACGGCCTCGGGTTGCGCGACGCACGATTCATCCTGCCGCTCACGCCCACGGACGCACTCACGCTGACGAATCTCCAGACCGAGCTGCGCTTTG
>CAIXFY010000033.1 GCA_903918885.1 uncultured Verrucomicrobia subdivision 3 bacterium | reverse complement strand
CATCGCGCAGGATGCGGATCTTGTCTTCCGTCGTGTATCGTTTGCCTTTCATTCGTCTGGTCCTTTCTTGCGTCCCAGACTAACACATCAACTGGCCCGAAAAAGTGAAGTCACGTCAACAGCCTTAATTTATGACCGAATTTGGTCAGCTTGATAAAAAAACTTCATTGTCTGAATTATCTGACGAAACAAGTGATCAACCTGTAGAATTTGTATGCAAACCCAGTCTGCCACCTCGCGAACACATACTTGAAAAAGAAAAACCCCTGTTTTCACAGGGGTTTCATTGCTATTAAATTGGTTGCGGGGGCTGGATTTGAACCAACGACCTTCAGGTTATGAGCCTGACGAGCTACCGGGCTGCTCCACCCCGCGATTAAGGTTTTCCAGTATGGCAGACTGTCGAAGCGGGGCAAGTTTTTTCAAAATGGATTCACGCCATACCGTATCCAATAGCCCGGCAATTTCACAAACTCAAACCACATGTGTTTACCGACACCAAAACGCCTCCACTCCTCTCGGTCAAAGCCAAAATAAGACGGCCGAGAATAAAACTTAATTTCCGGAGCGTAATGTTCAAAGGTTTTCTGCGAACGCCGCGAATGATACCACGAAGTCACCAGAATCACTCGATGCACTTTTTCCGCGCGCAAAAGTTTGATCGTGAACTCCGCATTCTCATGTGTCGTCATGGATTTAGATTCAACCTCGATTGCCGCTGTCGGCACACCAGCGTGGAGCAGCGCCTGACGGTTTATTTCGTCATCGCCGGAGCCGGAAACAATGATGCGCGGTGCAAAATGAGCCTTGAACAATTCCGCCGCGCGCTGTGGCCGCTCGTGGTGCCCGCCGCCAAGCACGATAATGACATCTGCCGAAACCAGACCACTGTCTAAGCACAGGATTTTCTCCGGATAAAAATAAGCGATGGCGCAAATCGTCCCAATCAGCAGAAAACCCAGGACGAATGCGCGGAATAACAATTTTAAAATCGTTCGCAATTGCCGCCAGCGTAGAACGGGCGGAAATTCTTGCAAGCGCGATTCTCAACAGAGTCCGGCGCGCTTCATTCCCGCACTGGCAAAAGGCCAACCGGTTTGTTAGACTGTTCAAGCAATGAATTTTCTGGCGCGCACTTGGGTCGGCGAATGGCTCACCGGGCTGGGCCGCATCGCGGTGATGTCGCGGGATGCCGTGATGTCGCTGCTCACGCTCAAGGTCACTTGGAAGGATTTGGTCTATCAAATCTACTTCATCGGCATCAAATCCCAGTCCGTCGTGCTAGTCACTGGCGCATTCACCGGCATGGTGCTCACGGCACAAACTTATTTTCAATTCCACAAAGTCAAGATGGACACGGCGACGCTCGCGGTCGTGGGCGTCTCGATGTGCAGCGAACTCGGCCCGGTGTTAACCGCGCTCATGGTTGCGGGCCGTGTCGGCGCCGCCATCGCGGCGGAAATCGGCACGATGCGTGTGACGGAGCAGATTGACGCGCTCCGCACTTTGGCGACGCATCCGGTGGATTATCTCGTTGTGCCGCGTTTGTTGGCGGCCACCATCGCGCTGCCGCTACTTACGATTGAATCCATCATGCTCGGCATCGGCTCCGGCTATGTTGTCGGTGTGTATCTGCTGGGGATTGATCCGACCTATCTCTGGTTCAACATGCTGAAATACACCGGCAACATTGACCTCGAAATCGGCCTCGTAAAATCTTTTGTTTACGGCGGCATCATCGCGCTCGTTGGCTGCTACAAAGGCATGAGTTGCGGCATGGGCGCGGAAGGCGTCGGCCGCGCGACGACCGAAGCGGTGGTGTATTCGTCCATCGCGATTCTCATCACAAATTTTTTCCTCACGCTTGTCCTTCAGCACATCGCGCTGATGTTGTTATGATTGAAGTTCGCCAACTGAAAAAACAGTTCGGCACGCAGCCGATTCTTGACGGCGTGGATTTACGCATCGAATCCGGTGAATCCGCCGTCATCATCGGGCGCAGCGGCGGCGGCAAAAGCGTTTTGCTCAAGCACCTGATCGGCCTGCTCCAACCTGACGCGGGCGAGGTTCTGGTGGACGGCGAAAATATCACACACATGAACGAACGCCAGTTGCTCGCCGTGCGCGAGAAATTCGGCATGGTGTTTCAGGGCGCAGCGCTATTTGATTCGATGACGGTTGAAGAAAACGTGGCATTTCCGTTAATCAGGAAGAAAAAATATTCTGCCGCCGAAATTGGCAAACGCGTCGCGGAGGCGCTGGATGTGGTGGACTTGCCCGGCACGGAAAAGAAAAAACCGGCGGAACTTTCTGGCGGCATGCGCAAGCGCGTCGGTTTAGCGCGCGCCATCATTTACGAGCCGCGCTTTTTGCTCTACGATGAGCCGACGACCGGGCTGGATCCGATCGTGTCCGACAGCATTGACCAGCTCATCATCCGCGTGCGCGACCATTTCAAAGTGACGAGCGTGGTGGTGACGCATGACATGCGCAGCGCGCGGCGCGTGGGCAACAAAGTGTTTTTGCTGCACGCCAAAAAAATTTACGCCAGCGGTGCGCCGGAGGAAATTTTCACCTCCACGGATGCGGTGGTGCGGCAGTTCATTGACGGCGTGGCGGACGCCAAAGAAACCATTTTATAGCCATGGAAAAATCACGATTGGAAATCAAAGTCGGACTGTTTGTCTTCATCTGTTTGGCGCTGCTGGGCGTGCTGATGGTGCAGTTCAGCAAAGGCACGAGCCTGTTCCGGGGAACTTACAACGTCAATTTGCACACGGAAAATGTCGGCGGCCTCAAGACGCAGGCCGCCGTGCTGCTCGCCGGCGTGCAGGTCGGCAGCGTCCAAAAAATCGACCTCGCGCCCGACGGCCGGAGCGTGACCATCCAACTGCAAATCTACAAAAATTTTCCAATCTACCACGACGCGAAGTTTGTCATCGAACAGGCTGGCTTTCTCGGTGACCAATTTGTTTCCATCATTCCCACCACGAACAATCCGCCCGCGTTGGCCGATGGTGCGGAGGTGGAGTGTCAAAAGCCCTTCAACCTGCAACAGGTCGCGCGCGACGCGGCGGGCTTCATCCAGCGCATTGATGAGACGGCGAAAAAGCTTGATGCCTCCGTGACCGATTTGCGTTCACAGGTTTTGAATGCGCAGACGCTTTCCAGTTTCGGCACTTCCATTACGAACATGAAAATGTTCACCGAGCAGGCGCTCGACACGATCAAAGACATCAACGCCATCGTCAACACCAACGGCGCGCAGGTCGGGTTCGCGGTGAGCAATGCCGTGGTATTCTCCGAAGGATTGACGCATCTCGCCAACTCGGCGCAATCCGTGCTAGACAGCAACAGCGTGACGATTTCCACCGCCACCAAAAATATTGCCGAAACCACGGAGACTTTCAAACGACTGGCCGAAAATCTTCAGGCGGGCAAAGGTCTCGCCGGAACCATCCTGCAAAATCCCGAGCTGGCTACCAATGTTCAAGCCATCGCCGCCAATCTCGCCGTGACCAGCAGCAACTTGAATCGCCTCGGACTTTGGGGCATCTTGTGGTCGCACAAAACATCCGTCGGCGATACAAACCGGGCAAACGCAACCAAACAAAAATGAAATCTCTTTGGGCAATTCGTATCTTGTTCTTGGGGCTTTGCTCCATCGGCGGTTTTGCGCTCAGTCAGGTGCGCCCCGAATATGTCGGCCAGGAGCATGGCGCGCTTTACGGCATGATTATCGGCTTCGGTTTTGGCGGCCTACTCATCGCCTTGGATGAAATGTTGAAAGGTTTTTCCCTCCGCGCCTTTTCTGCCACCACCTTCGGCCTGTTGCTCGGCTGGCTAGTGGCGTTGCTGGTGGAGAAATCCGGCCTGTTTGAAAATGCCGAGCCCAAAACTCTCTGGCTCATCCGCCTCTCACTTTTTTTGAGCTTCGGCTACATCGGCATTGTGCTGGCCATGCGCAGCAACAAAGAGGATTTCTCGCTCATCATCCCCTACGTTCGGTTTACCCCGCGCAACCAGCCGGAAAATTTTCTACTCCTCGACACCAGCGTCATCATTGACGGACGTATCGCCGAATTGTTGGAGACCAAATTAATCGAAGGACTCATCGTTGTCCCGCGCTTCGTGCTGCGCGAACTCCAGCAGATTGCCGACTCTGCCGATCCGCTCAAGCGCGCCCGCGGACGCCGCGGCCTCGAAATTCTCACGCGCATCCAGCACAATTCCAAAATCGAAGTCCGCATCCACGATGCCGATTTTCCCGAGGAACAAGGCGTGGATCCCAAGCTCGTCCGCCTTGCGCGCAACCTAAACGCCAAACTATTCACCAACGATTTCAACCTCGCCCAGGTTGCCAGCCTGCAAAAAGTCAGTTGTGTGAACCTCAACGAAATCGGGCGACTCATGAAATCCGCGCTGCTCCCCGGCGAAGTCATTGAATTGAAAATCGTCCGCGAAGGCCGCGATAAAGGCCAAGGCATCGCTTACCTCCCCGACGGCGTCATGGTCATCGTCAATAACGCCCAATCACACATCGGCCAGAGCGTGGACGTGCAAATTCAAAGCAACGTCCAGACCGGCGCTGGCGTTCTGGTCTTCGGCGAAATCTACAACGCGGCGGCGAAATGAACCTCGTCACCGTCAGCACCTACTTCAATCTCGGCGAAGCTGGACTCGTCTGCTCGCGCCTCGAAGCCGCCGGATTTCATCCCTATCTCGCGAACGAAATGGCCGCCGGCTGGCTGGGCGGAACTTCAAGTGCCACGCTCATCCGCGTGGAAGTTCCTGAAAACGAAGCTACCGACGCCAAAGAATTTTTAGCCGCGCCCACCGAATGAATTTCTCCCGCCAACTCCGGCAGCTCAAAAGAATTCTCCCCGGCGAAATTTTCCTCGAACCCGCCACGCTCGCAAAATATTCCGGCGACAAATGGTTCGCGGTTCATCAACCTGACGCTGTCGCCCTGCCGCGTTCTGCAAAATCAGTTTCTACCATTTTAAAATTCGCGAACAAAAACAAAATCCCCGTCACGCCGCGCGGTGCCGGCCACGGCTACGTCGGCGGCTGCGTGCCGATGCACGGCGGTATTGCACTTTCGCTGGAGCGGATGAAAAAAGTTTTGGAGATTAACGCGCAAGATTTCGTCGCCGTCGTTCAGCCGGCGGTAAATACGGCGGAATTTCAAGCTGCCGTCGAAAAGCGCGGGCTCTATTATCCGCCCGATCCGGCGAGCCGCGCGAACAATTCCCTCGGCGGCAACATCGCCACGAATGCCGGCGGCCCGCGCTGCCTGAAATACGGCGTCACCCGCGATTACGTCCTCGGCCTCGAAGTGGTTTTGGCTGACGGTAAAATCTGCCGGCTTGGCGGGCGCACGCACAAAAACAAAACCGGCTTTGATCTGCACCGGCTGTTCGTCGGCTCGGAAGGTTTGCTGGGCGTCATCACCGAGGCCACGCTGAAACTCATTCCGCTCCCGCCGTTCCGCGCGAATCTCGCCGTCGGATTTGGCTCGATGAATTCAGCGGTGCGCGCGCTGCAAAGCATTTTTGCCGCCGGCTTTCTGCCGTGCGCGGCGGAACTCGCGGACGAATTCACCTTGGCGGCGGCGGCGAAACGCACCGGCAGCAAACGGCTGCTTGGCTGCAAGGCGCATTTGATTGTTGAGTTGGACGGGCAGGAAAATTCCGTGCGCGGAGAAATTTCAGCGGTTGAAAAAATTGTGAGGAAGCAAAAGCTGCTGTTCGTCGAACGCGGTTTGGGTGCGGAAGAATGTGAAAAAGTCTGGCAACTCCGCCGGGAATTTTCCTACGCCCTCCGCGACACCGGGCTGACGAAGTTGAACGAAGACGTCGTCGTGCCGCGCGGAAAACTGGAAGATTTATTTAAGTTCGCCGCGATGTTGCAAAAAAAGCACGGCCTCCAACTCGCCTGCTTCGGTCACGCGGGCGATGGCAACATCCACACCAACGTGATGGTGGATTACAGCCAGCCCGGCGCAAAGGCGCGTTCGGAAAAATGCCTCGACGATTTGTTTCTTTGGGTCATTGCGCAGGGCGGCAGCATCACCGGCGAACACGGTATCGGCCTCGCCAAAAAACGCTGGTGGCCGCAGGCGGTCTCGGAAAATTCCCGCGAGCTGCATCGCGTCGTGAAAACCGCGCTCGACCCGCACCGCATTTTGAATCCGGGAAAGTTCCTGTAACCAAACTTGGTAGGGCAAAGCTGCCGCTTTGCCGGGCGAATGGGAAGGCGGCGCAGCAGTGCCGCCCTACCGATCAAGAATCTTTTGCGCGGCAGCCCGGACAGATTCCACCAGTTCTTTTGGCTTCAAAATTTTCGCCTCGCCGCCCCAGCTCAAAACCCAGCGCGACACTTCGGCGAGGCTGGAAAGCTTCATTTTCAATTCCACGCCGCCGTCTTTCAAATCGCGCAAGGTCTGCGACGGATGCCATTTTTTCTCGCGGATGTAATCGGCCGCGCGTGGTGCGAAGCGGATGACGACTTCAAATTTTCCCTTGCCGGCGTGGACGCCAAAGCTGTCGCGCAATCTTTTCTCCAGCGAAAAACTTTGGGATCTCTCAAAGGTTTTCCCGGTTTGCGCAACCGCTTCAATCCGCGCGGGCGCGAAGGTGCGGATGTCCCTGCGCGCGTGGTCGAAAGCGAAGAGAAACCATTCGCCGTTGATGTTCGCGAGATGATACGGGTCAATGATGCGCGGCTCGGCCTTTTGACCGGGCTTGCGGTAGTGTAGTTGAAGCTGCTTGCGCTGCGCGACGGCCTTGGCCAGCGCGTCGAAAATTTTCAAATCGAGAATCGGCTCGGCGCGCGTGCGGAAGGAAATGGTCTGCTCTATGTCGGCGAGGTTGAGTGAAATGGTGTCGGGCAGCGCCTGCTCCATTTTTTTGATTGCGGACAGAAGCGGTTTCTCAAAGCTCGTGCCGCGATATTGCTGCAAGGCTTTTTCCGCGACGACGAGCGCAAATATTTCGCCCTCGGTAATCTGCATCGTCGGAAACGCGCTGACTTCGCAGGTGTAACGGAAACCTTTGCGCGTGAAATCATAGGCGAGCGGCAGGTTCAACCGGTCGCGCATGAACTCGAGATCGCGCTGGACGGTTTTGGTGGTGACTTCCAGTTCGGCGGCGAGTGCGTTGGCGTTTGGAAACCTTTCCCCCGACAGCGCCTGATGGATGTGCAGCATCCGCTCCAACGGCGGGCGGGAGTGTAAACCGGCATTTTTCATTCAGAAATCACCGGTTTGTAATTATCATCCAATCACGATTTGTATCAACGGCAAGTTGACACCACTGTCCATCAATAACCAGACCATTTGTCCCATTCCTTTTATCTACAGTTTGCCAAGCATTTTTATACCAAACATCGAACCTTGAGAAATCACCATTCGTATTATAAAAAACACGCTCTTCAAATGAATTCTTGCCCAATCTATCGAACCACCATGTTTCACTTTTGTCAGGCCCGTGAAAAATAAATCTATAAACTGTCGGTTTATCTTTCCGAAAATAAACATTCAGAATGTTTGTTCCATCCGAAAAATAGCTTAATTCTCCGGGCTTTAAGCCGTCGCCGTAATCCCAATCCATTAAAAGTAATTTACCTGTTTTCGCATCCGCAATTCCGACAGCAGAAACATCATTTGTATGAAATGTTTCCAACTTGAACTGCTTGGCAAAAACACGAATATCGGCATTGGCATTCCAAGTCCAAATACGCCAACTAACATCTGCCAAAAGAAGCAAGCCAACGACAGCAAGTAAAATTACTTTGGCTGTTTTCATGGCAGTAAATTAAATCAGCTTCCGGCGGCCATCTTCGCGAGAAACTCGTCGTTGGTCTTGAATTTCTTTAGCGCGGCGGTGAGCGTTTCCATCGCCTCAATGGGATTCAAATCCACCATCGTGCGGCGGAGCTTACGGATGGCTTCGAGATTTTTCGCTGGGAACAACTTCTCTTCCTTGCGCGTGCCGGACTTGGGAATGTCCAAAGCCGGATACAAACGGCGGTCGGAGAGTTTGCGATCCAAAATCAATTCCATGTTGCCCGTGCCTTTGAACTCTTGGAAAATCAGTTCATCCATGCGCGAACCGGTGTCCACGAGCGCGGTCGCGAGAATCGTCAGCGAGCCGCCGTTCTCGATCTTGCGCGCGGAAGCGAACATCTTGCGCGGAATTTCAAGCGCGCGGGCATCCACACCGCCGGACATCGTGCGGCCGCTGCCGCCATGCGCCGAGTTATAGGCGCGCGCGACACGGGTGAGCGAGTCGAGCAGCACGAACACATCCTTGCCGGATTCCACGATGCGGCGGCAGCGTTCAATCATGAAGCGAGAGAGGCGGACATGCGTATCAATTTCCATGTCGTTCGACGACGCGACGACCTCGGCTGACACCGAGCGCTGGAAGTCGGTGACTTCTTCCGGGCGCTCGTCAATCAACAAGACCATGCAATGCACTTCCGGATGGTTGGTGGTGATGGCGTTGCAAATCTGCTTGAGAATCGTTGTTTTGCCCGTGCGCGGCGGCGCGACGATGATGCCGCGCGTGCCTTTACCGATGGGCGTGACGAGGTCGATTACGCGCGTCTCCAGCAAATCCGGCGTGGTTTCCAATTTGAATTTTTCAATCGGATCAATCGAGGTCAGGTTCTCAAAGCGCACGGCCTTGGTGTATTCCTGAAACGCCATGTCGTTGACCTTGTCCACCGTCTTGAGTTGCGGACTCGTGCCGCGATGCGGCGGCTGCGTGGCGCCTTCGACATAGCTGCCCTCGCGCAGAAAACTGCGGCGAATGGTGTCCGGCGTCACGAAGATGTCAGTGGGCTTGGGATGAAAATTATTTTGCTTCGTGCGCAGAAAGCCGAAGCCCTTCTCGGAAATTTCAAGAAAGCCGTTGCCGTAATTGGGGTTGTTCGGCTTGTCGCCGTTGGACGGTTTTTCACCGTTCGCCTGTGTTTCGCTCATAAAGATGTTGTGTAACCGAAGGCTGAAACCCTTCCTGAAAATTGCTGGAAAAGTGAACTTTGGAAATTGCCGCCGCGCAGATCGCAGCCGGACTAAACCTTCGACGGATGTTTAATTACGCGTAAAACCCGCGTAAAGCAACAAGTATTTTTCTACCGCAGATTTCGTAGATGGACGCAGATTTACTCAAACAGAATTTTAATCTGCGAAAATTTGCGCCATCGGCGGATCACTAAAATCAGCCGCCGACTTCGGCGCGCGCTTCCGCCGCCAGCGCGGTGCTCAAGTAGCGTTCGCCCGTCGAACACGCGATGGTCACAATGGTTTTGCCCTTATTTTCCGGGCGTTTGGCCACTTCGATGGCGGCGATGACATTCGCGCCGGTCGAAATGCCGACCAGAATTCCCTCTTCCTTCGCGAGCCGACGCGCCATTGCAAACGCGTCGTCGTTGGAAACTTGGACGCATTCGACAATCTGCGGATTGCCCGCGCTGTCTTTCAAATGCAAATTGCCCGGAACAAAGCCCGCGCCCGTGCCTTGAATTTTATGCGGCCCCGGTTTCACCGGCTGGCCAGAAAGTGTTTGCGAAATGACGGGTGAATCTTTCGGCTCAACCGCGATGGCTTGGAACGAAGCTTTCTTCGGCTTGAGAGCTTCGACGCAACCGGTAATGGTTCCGCCCGTGCCGACGGCGGCGACCAAAATATCAATCTTGCCGTCCGTGTCTTCCCACAATTCTACCGCCGTCGTTTTCGAGTGGATGGCCGGATTGGCCGGATTATTAAACTGCTGCGGAATCCATGAGTTCGGCGTTTCTTTCGCGAGCGCTTCGGCGCGGGCGATTGCGCCTTTCATGCCTTCCGCGCCGGGCGTCAAAACGAGTTTCGCGCCGAGCATCGCCAAAAGCGTGCGGCGTTCGAGCGACATCGTTTCCGGCATCGTCAAAATAAGTTTATAACCTTTCGCCGCCGCAACGAACGCGAGCGCGATGCCAGTGTTACCACTCGTCGGCTCGATGATGATGGTGTCGGCTTTCAACACGCCGCTTTTTTCGGCGGCTTCAATCATCGCCATGCCGATACGATCCTTGACGCTGCCGAGCGGATTAAAAAATTCGCACTTGAGTAGAATCGTGGCGTCCACGCCAGCGGTGACTTTATTGAGTTTGACCAGCGGCGTGCGGCCGACGGTCTCGATGATGTTGTTGTAAATGCGTCCCATAATTTTATTTTTTGAATTTGTTAAGCGTGATGGAGTTTCGTCCTAAATTTTGGAGCGGGCAAGAATTTTTCTGACGTAAAAACAATAAGTCCCGGCCTAACCTTGCGGTCAGACCGGGACAAATGGGGGATGGGCGTTCGCCATGCGCTCTTTCCCGAACCGGCATTAGGCGCGCCCTTGCGGGGCTGCCGGCTTCCCGACGCCATTCTCCACGGCAAGCGGAGTTATCGGCCTCGTAGCAGGGCCGTCCGACGCCTTGCGGCGCGCGGATTTTGAGTGAGGCTTTTCAGCTCGCTTCGGCTGGTGGTTGCGCCACCGGCCTGCCAACCAGGTCAAGACACGCCTGCGATTTTCATTCGCGTCTTGACCACTGGCTCCGGGTCAGCCACCGCTTTTGACGGTGCGTTCGCCCCGAACCACGGGTCTCGCCTCGTCTCTCTCAAGTTGCATTTTCTCTCACAGTCCAGCGGTGTCGTTTTTAACATCGCCGGCGCTCGGAAGTTTTTCACGGAACCTGCCGAGTTCCCGTGTTCTTCCCGATGCGTGCGCTCCT
>CAIXFY010000032.1 GCA_903918885.1 uncultured Verrucomicrobia subdivision 3 bacterium | reverse complement strand
GCTGCGGGAATTTTACATGGCGCTGGCGCTCGCCGGTTTCGGCTTGATTATCGTTCTTCTAGGACGGTTGCCTATCACGCTTTGGATCGGCACGCAAACGATTGTCGCCAGCACGGCTCTCTTTTTCGGGCTGCTCGGACTGCTCTGCGGCATGGCGTTTCAACGCTCGCCGGGGCTGCTGATTTTTCTAGGATTGTTTTTTCTGTGGCCCTTTACGTTCATGGCTCCCAGCCGGATGCTGTTTGATTTTCTCTTGCCTATCTACGGTATTGGAAATCTTTTTAGCGAACATCCGCCGGGAAAACACGATTACGGAACCGATTGGAACAGCCCGCCGGAAATTTTCGGCCTGCCTGTTCCGCCGGTGTTGTTGAGCCTGGTTTTACAACTCGTCATCGGTCTTTTTGTCTGGCGCGCACTCACGCGAAAAACGGCAAACCCGTTCCAGCCGCTGCTCCTGCGCTGGGAAGCGTTCGCGTTGTTCGGCATCCTGATTCTCTCCCAACACGCACTACTGTGGGATTTATGGCGCGGAAAATTTCCGGCCATCATTGGAACCAGCGGCAAAAACTTTGACCACGAAGCGCTCCTGCCCATCGTTCACGGCGGCACACTTTTCATCGGCGCACTGCTGGTTTTCATGGCCAGTCCGCCGCCGGAACACGTCCGCATCGAATCCCTGCGCCTTGGCTTCAAAAACCTCGGCGCGATTTTTTCCCGCAGCGCGGTGTCGCTGTCGCTGGCGTTGGGTGGGGTTGCCAGCATCGCGGTGCTGACGCAATTCGCCTTTGGCCTAAAAAATTCCTGGCAAGCTTTTGTCGTGGTGGCGGTCAATCTTGTGGAAATATTTCTCATCTTCGCGCTGCTGCTAGAGTTCTGCCGGCTGCGCCACCAGCGGCGCTCGCTCGGATTTGTAGCGCTCTGGCTGTTTGTGCTGTGCATAATTCCGTTTATTTTAGCGGGCGTTTTTTCTTATGAAGCCCTAGCGCACACCTCACTGCTGGCGCCGGGATTCATCGCTTTGTCCGACCACAGCAATGACTGCTCGTCTCTGCCGTTTTGCATTTTGTCGGCGCACTTTGGCGTCGCGGTGCTATTGCTCATCAACTGGCGGCGGCAATGGCAGAAACTGCTGACCCACGCCGCCTGATTTTTACGAGCAAAAAAAGAAGTGTAACTTTTCACTTCTGATTGCGTCCGACATAGCATCCCACAGCGTTAACATGAACCGCCGAAAATTTATTCAATCCGCCGCGCTGGCGGTGGTTGTCACGCCGCTGTTTTCCAAAAATATTCGCGCCCAAGCGGCCGCGCCGGAACCGGCGAAACTCAAAGGCAATATTAACCACGCGATTTGTCGCAGCAGTTTTGGCAAGGTGTCGCTGGACGAAGCGTGCCGTATGGCCAAGGAACTTGGTCTCGTGGGCATTGACCTGCTGAATCCGTCTGACTTTGCAACGCTCAAAAAATACGACCTCGTCTGCACGATGGTCAGCTTTCCGTCCAAGGACGGCATTGGCAGCATTACCAAGGCATTCAACCGCGTGGAACATCACGACACGCTGGCGGAGATTTACGGGAAGCGCATCCAGGAAACAGCGGACGCGGGTTTCGAGCAGTTGATTTGTTTCTCCGGCAACCGTGGTGGAATGGACGATGAGACGGGTTTGAAGAATTGCGAAATCGGTTTAAAAAAGATTTTGCCGCTCGCAGAAAAGTTGAAGGTAACGTTGTGCATGGAATTATTGAACAGCAAGCGCAACCACAAAGATTACCAGTGCGACCACAGCGCGTGGGGTGTAGAACTCGTCAAGCGCATCGGCTCGGAACGGTTCAGGCTGCTTTACGACATTTACCACATGCAAATCATGGAGGGTGATATTTGCGACACCATCCGCGAGAATCATGAATGCTTCGCGCATTACCATACCGCTGGCGTGCCGGGGCGACACGATATTGACGACTCGCAGGAATTGCATTATCCCGCCATCATGCGGGCGATTGTCGCAACGGGTTTCAAAGGGGTCGTGGCGCAGGAGTTCACACCCAAAGCCGCCGCCCGGATGCCCGCCTTGCGGCAATCAATCCAACTCTGCGACGTGTAGCTTTTTCCAAAAAATCCATTCAATCCTGAACGCCCGCAATATCATGAATCGCCGAAAATTTATCGCTTCCACCGCACTGGCCGCCGCTGCGCCGCTCGTCCTGACCAACTTCAGGCTTTTCGGAGCGGACGCGCCGAGCAACAAACTTAACCTCGCGCTCATCGGCACTTGGGGGCGCGGCTCGGCTCATTTTGATGCGCTGGCCGATGAGAATGTCGTTGCGCTCTGCGATGTGAATTCGAATCACCTTGCGTTCGGCCTTAAAAAATTTCCCGGCGCAAAAACTTACGAAGACTGGCGCAAGTTGCTGGACGATCACCAGACGCTTGGCCTTGATGGCATCGTCATCTGCTCGCCGGATCACACGCATGCGTTCATCACCAACTGGGCGCTGAATCGTGGTCTCCACGTCTATTGCGAGAAGCCGCTGGCAAACACAATTGAAGAAGCACGCATCGTGCGAGCGAATTATCTGAAGAACCGGAAAAAACTTGCCACGCAGGTCGGCACTCAGCGGCATGCTTTTCAAAATTTCAACCGTGTGCGCGAACTGGTGCAAGATGGCGCAATCGGTGAATTGCAGGCCGCCTATGCGTGGGGCAACCGGCAGTTGCGCCGACCGGGCTACCTGTCGGCTCAAGGCACGCCGCCCGCCACTTTGAATTACGACCTATGGCTCGGCCCGGCGCCATTTCATCCTTACAATCCAGGTTATTTCACCGGCAAGTCGCAGGCGAATTGCCTCCAGTGGAATATGTATTGGGACTTTGGCAACGGCCAGGTGGGCGACATGGGCAGCCATACCATGGACTTGGTTTGGAACGCCATTGACGCAGAACCGCCGACCGCCGCCGAAGCCAAGGGCGAAGCGGTCAATCCCGAAGTCAGTCCCGTCACCTTGGAAACGCACTTTGAACATCCTGCCAACAGTTGGCGCGGCCCAATCAAGGTGGGCTGGTATCAAGGTGGCGCGCTACCGAAATCACCGCGCGATTACATTGATCTAAATAAAATCGATCACGGCGCGATGTTCAAGGGCACAAAGGGTTTTCTCATCGCTGGCTTTGAAAATCGCATCCTCATTCCGTATGGCGATGACGCGGATTTGACCTACTACAAACGCCGCACCAAAAATGAACTAGTGCCACCGCTCGGCCATTTCCAAAAAGAATGGTTCAATGCTTGCAAAGGAAATTTAAAAACATCGTGCGACTTCGATTACGCCGGCCAGATGATCCAGCAAATGCTGCTCGGCCTCGTCGCTTATCGGGCCGGCCAGCGCATCGAATGGGATGCGACCGCCGGACGAGTGACGAACTTTGCCGAAGCCAACCAATACTTGAGCAAGCCATACCGCGAAGGCTGGACAATCAATGGTTGAATCGCGCCTACCTGAAAATTGAATTGTCCCTTGCTCCGTTTCGCGGCAAACTGTGCGCTTCAATATGCAGCAGGTCAATCTCGGCATCATCGGCGGCGGCACGGTCGGCGGCGGCGTTTACGAAGCGTTGCAGCGCAACGGCGCGCTGCTCGCTTCCCGCATCGGCGCGTCGGTCAAAGTCCACCGCGTCGCCGTGCGCGACTTGAATAAAAAGCGCGCCACAGCAATTCCAAAATCCCTGCTCACAACCGACTGGCGCGAAGTCGTCTTTGACCCGCAAGTCCAGCTCGTCGCCGAACTCATCGGCGGCACGACCGCCGCGCGCGAAATCATTTTGGCCGCATTGAAACTCGGCAAACCCGTCGTCACCGCGAACAAGGCGTTGCTTTCCGCGCACGGCGAAGAACTGTTCGCCGCCGCCAAGAAATACGGCACGAATCTTTATTACGAAGCCAGCGTTTGTGGCGGCATTCCCATCATCAAGTCGTTACGCGAGGGTTTTGTCGGCAACCGCATCAGCGCGCTTTACGGCATTGTCAATGGGACCTGCAATTACATCCTCACGCGTATGAAGCTCGAAGGCGCGGATTTTGGCGCGGTGCTCGCCGACGCGCAGAAGTTGGGCTACGCCGAAACACCGCCGGACTTGGATATTGACGGTCACGACGCGGCGCACAAGATCGGCATTCTTGCCTCGCTCGCGCACGGCTTCTGGGTGAAACCAAAAAAAGTTTTTGTCGAAGGCATCCGCCATGTTTCGGCGCTCGATATCAAATACGCCGGCGAACTCGGCTACACCATCAAGCTCATCGGCACGGTTAAACGGCTGAAGGATTCCTGCCGCGTGCAAGTCTCGGTTTATCCAACGCTCGTGCCGAATGCACATGTTTTAGCCAGTGTTAACGGTGTGTTCAATGCCGTCTTCGTGCGCGGCGACATCGTTGGCGACTCGCTGTTCTACGGTCGCGGCGCGGGCAAAGACGCCACGGCGAGTTCCGTTTTGAGCGACCTCGGCGACGCGGTTTTGGATTTGAAGACCGGCATCAAAAACCGTTTGCCGGCGTTTGTGCCGCATGATTGCGCCGGCGCGGTCGCCCCCATCAGCGAAGTGGTTTCGCAATATTTCGTCCGGCTTAATGTCGTGGACAAGCCCGGTGTGCTGGCGAAAATTGCCACAATTTTCGGTCAGGCCAACATCGGCATCTCGTCCGTTATCCAGCCGGAAGGCGAAGAAGGCGAAAGCGTGCCGCTCATTTTCATGCTGCACTATGCGACCAACGGCGTCGCGTTGCAGGCGCTCGCGAAAATCGCCAAGCTGCCGACCGTTAAAGGCAAACCGGTGATGCTGCGCGTGGAAAGTTTTGAGTAAATGAGCACGCTTCTGTTTCGCTCCACCAACGGACAATCGCCCGCCGTCACTTTGCGCGAGGCGCTGCTGGAAGGCCAAGCGCCGGATCGTGGACTGTATTTCCCGGAAAAGTTTCCCAAGCTGACGTGCGACGAAATCGCGGCGTTCGCACAACTGCCGTATCACGAAATCGCCTTTCGCGTGCTAGCGAAATACACCGACGGGATCATCCCCAATGACGCGCTGGCGACGATGTGCCGCGAGGCTTACAACTTCAGCATCCCACTGGAGAAGATTTACGACCGCGTCCACCTGATGCGGCTAGATCAAGGCCCGACGGCGTCGTTCAAGGATTTTGCCGCGCAGATGATGGCGCGCATGTTCGGCAGATTTTTGCGCGAGGACGGCAAACAGTTGACAATTCTCACCGCGACGAGCGGCGACACCGGCGCGGCGGTGGCGCACGCGTTTCACAAGATTCCCGGCGTGCAAGTCATCGTGCTGTTTCCCATTGCGGAAGTCAGCGAGAGCCAGCGCAAATTGATGACGGTGCTCAAGGACAATGTCCGCACGGTGGCGATTGATGGCAAGTTTGACGACTGCCAGGCGATGGTGAAACGCGCATTCGCCGATCCCGATCTCGCGCACATCGCGCTGTCGTCGGCCAACTCCATCAACATTGGTCGGTTGCTGCCGCAGAGCGTTTATTATTTTTACGCCGCGTCACGGCTGGCCAAGGACGGCGAGCCGATTGTGTTTTCCGTTCCCAGCGGCAACTTCGGTGACATGATGGGCGCCATCGTCGCGCGCGAGATGGGTTTGCCGGTGAAGAAAATCATCGCGTCAGTCAACGACAACGACGCGTTCCCGAAATTTCTGGCCACCGGTAGCTACCAGAAGATTTGTCCATCGCGCAACTCGCTGTCCAACGCGATGAATGTCGGCCATCCGAGCAACCTCGCGCGGCTGGTGGCTGTTTATGGCGGGCAAATGGACGAGACCGGTAAAATTTCTAGGCAGCCTGACCTCGCCGCGATGCGCCGCGATCTGTTTTCCACTTCCGTCAGCGACGCGCGCACGGTGGCCGGCGTGCGGGATTTTTGGAACAAGTTTCAATTGCTGCTCGAACCGCACGGCGCGGTGGCGTGGCAGGGTTTTCTGGACTGGAACGCCGTGGAACCGCTTGGTGACGCGCCGGCGGTCATCGTCGAAACCGCGAACCCGGCAAAATTTCCCGAGGAAGTTGAAAAAGTTGTGGGCTGGCCGCCAGATGTGCCGGAGAACATGCTCGCCGCGCTGAAGTTGCCGGAAGATTTCGACCGAATGGATGCGGACTACGCGAAGTTCAAAAACTACTTGCTGGCGCGGCATTGAATGGGTTTGCTGCTCAATAATTATTGAGCCGGTTAATCCGGGCGCGGAGGGCGAAGGTCAGGGTTTTGAGGGTGATTTCTGCATTCAGAAAAGGTTTGCCAAGTAGGTCGTCGCCGCCGCTGAGGATGATTTCTTCTTTGGCCTCGGCATCGTTTTTGGAGGTCACAAAGATGATCGGCGTGTTGCGGTTCTGAATCATTTCACGGATTTTGGCGCAGGTCTGAAAGCCATCCATGCCGGGCATAATCACATCCAAAAAAATCACGTCGAATGATTGTTCGTCTGCCAGTTTCAGCGCAGCTTCGCCGCTGTCAGCGTTTTCCGGTCGTTTGAAAGTTGTTTGTAGCGCGATAGTGAGGGCGCGGCGGGACACAAGGTCATCGTCTACCACGAGGAGCGAGATGGGGGGATTTATGGCGAGGTCATCGCGCCAGCCGGGCGCACTCAAGTCGTCGATGATGCTTACGGCCGCAGTGATGGTGCTCGACGTTGACACTGAGGAATGATTGGGGTCTTCCAACAGTTTTCTAAACAGACCTTCCAAGGCGGTGCTGACTTGATGGGCGGGGTGGATAATCCGGTCGCGATTGGATGAAACCAGCGAGTTAATCAGGAGGAAACCTTCGGCCAGCAACGCCTGTTGTTCTTCGTTGTTTTCGGCCGTTGGCAATTTCCGGCAGATTTCTTTCAGTTGATGGACGATGGTTTTGGCGCGATCGAGAAATGATTTGGTCAAATTATCCGGCTCCACCGTGATTGACGGGGCAGGGGAAGTAGTGGTGGTGGTCGCAGTTGGCGTGGAAGTTTTTGCCGATGCTGGCGTTGCCACCGTAGCGTCTTCCGGCGGCGTGGTTTTTGTGAACGACTGCAATCGCGATTGCGTGGCGAGGGTGAGCGCCTTTACTGTGACTTCGAAAATCAGGAACGGTTTTCCCATCAGGTCGTTGCCGCCGCTCAAGGTTGACTTGGCGCGCGCGCTGAAATCCTCATGGCCGGTGACAAAAACCACCGGCGTGGCGCGGTTGAGGGCGGTTTGGCGAATCTTGGTGCATACTTCAAAGCCGTCCATACCGTCCATTTCCACATCGAGAAAAATGACATCGTATTCCTGACTCCGAATTCGATTCAAAGCGGTTTCGCCATCTTCGCAAACATCCGGTTTGCTGAAGGCTTTGCTCAATGCCAGCGTCAGGGCGTGTCGGCTCAACAGGTCATCATCTACGACGAGAAATCTCAATGGCCGCTCCGTGAACGATTGCGGCGGCAGCGCAGCGGTGCACAGTTCCGCCAGTAGCCCCAATCCACCGTCAACGGTTCGCAACGCCGAGGGAGTGGCGGCGCGGATTTTTTCCGCGAGTTGTTTCAGCAAACCTTCCAGCACGCAGGCCATCCGCCAGAAAGGTATCAATTCCGGAAAGTCAGCCTGTTCTTTGAGCTGTTTCATGGCGCCGAGCATGTCGGCGAGAACTGTTTTGCGGGCAGAATCCTCCGGGTTCTGCACAAATTCTTTGAGCATTGACCGCAGTAGTTCAATCCGCCCAGCCGCCTGTTTGTAAAATTCTGTGACGCGGACGAGGTGAACCGGCGAATCGTCAATGACGGCGGGCGCGCCGGTTTTGAATTTGGATGCAAATTCGGCAAACACCTCCGCCTCTTTGAGCATGGTCTCGGATAGGATCAATTCGGAGATTGAGGCCGTCAGCCACGGGTTGTATCGCTGGTTGAGGTTAATCAAAATTTGGGGCGCAAACTTTTTGAGAATCAAAATTCCCGTGAGAAAAAAAATTGCCAAGTAAAAAGGGAGTTTAATCAGCCAATCCAAAATAGGCGGAATGGGGCGGGGGGCGAATTCTTCCAGATTGGCGGACGGACTGTAATTCAGCGCATCTTGGATGTAAGGGACATCGGCATCAACCGCGTCCGGGACGGCTACGCGCGGACGGTAAAGCTCCTGTTGAGCATGATTGCTGGCCTGCATGTCGCTCCATTTGAGCGAGCCGATTTTCGGGGGCGGATACTCGTATTTTAATTTGTCCTGAACGACCGCGCTATGAATCGGGGCGACACAAATTCCAAAAATGAATAACGTGAGGAAAAATTTTCCGGCAAATTTTTTGAAATTAAATACGGACGCCAATTGAAAAAAACTGAAAATGGTCATGCGGACAAGCAGTGTGGTCGGTTCCGATCGCTTGGTCATGCAAGATTAGAGCAGCGTAAACGTTTCCAACACCCATTTCAATAGTAGGTCGTGGGGCCGTTGGTTCCGGGGGCGGCGGTGGACCAGCGGGCACGGATGGCTTTGCACAGCCTTGGTGTCAGGGGTGGCAATAGAAAGGGATTGTCAAAATTGACGTTATAGCTCCAGTTACGAGCGGGCGGGCCATAAATATTACCATTGTTGTTCCAGTAGTTGGTGGCGTAAAGACTGGGGAACATATTAATCATGGAACCATTGTAGGTGAAGACATTGGCGCTGCCCCAGGTTTCAAGAAACCGGGGGAAGTTGTCCATGCCGCCGCTGTAGTGTCCGGAAGTCGTCGTTACCGAGCCGGTCAAAAAGGCGGCATTGACGGTGGTGGATGATGCATTCCGTGAACCGACTGCGAGGGCGCTGTTAGCATCTGACCAACTGCCGGAAAGAACGGTGATGGCATCGCCTACCAGCGAGGCAGGCAAATTCGTTGTGTTGTAATTGCCTTGAACATACAGCGGCCGGCCGGTAGCCACGGTCAGCCCGCTGTTCGGTAATTGTGCGCCGTTGAGCACGCGCACCACGCCGAGTTGCGACGAAGTAAAAGTGCGGTTGTCCACGACATAAATGGAGCTCGCGATGGTGTTGGTGCCACCGCCGACCAGCCGCAGGTTGCGGTTGGTCTGGCTCCAAGTCTTGAAGTTGCCGATATTGATATCAACGGGTAGGGCTGTCTTAGGGGTTCCAGAACTTATGACCTCCCGGGCTTCCGAAAAACTGCTGGCGGTGGACACGAAGTTTGATAATTCGGTGCTGGGCAGGTTGGTGGTCAAATAGCGGCTGCTGGCGTAGATGCCGGCATTTGAAACAACCAACAGAATGTCGGAATTGTTGTAATACCGCAGCTTGCCGAGCGGCGAGGCCGGGTCTTCTCCTGCGGGCGGCGGCTCAATGATTTCGCGAATCGCAGTCGGGGTATTGTTGGTTCCAATGGGCAGGGTCAACGCGGCCACCGGTGAACTTTTGAGTTCGGGATGCGTATATGTAACCGTGCCTCCCGGAGCGCCACGCGTATCCAGCGGATCTCGCTGAAAGAGAATGCTCACCACCGCTTCGACGCCGGATTGAAACGTCAATGAACTATCTGGCTCGACATAAAGAATTTGGTTGGAATGCACCCGTCCGCCGATGGAGAACGCCTGACCGCAACTGATTTCCATATTCCCCGAGGTATACATGGCGAATTGGAAAATCGGGATGCTGGTGAGTTGTAATTCCTGATAGACCCCCGCGCCGACGTTTTGCGAACTGCCAGTATCGTTGGCATGAGATACCACCGCAAAACTGGTGACGTAGCCAGACAGTCCAGCGTAGACCGAGCCTAGCACGGTATATTGTTGCCATTGTAACAGGTTCACATAAGTCCGATTGGAAGTGGTTCCGTCCGTGAAGCTCCAACTGCCCCAATACGAGGAGTCGGACGAGGCCGGGAGCGTGCTCTGCCGATAAGTGGTCAGATTATTGGAGACAGTAATTTCGCCACCAGTCAGAAAATCATGGGTCATCGGCCCTAGAACTTTTTCCGTGGCGGCCTCGGCGGCGGCGATTGAGCGGTTAAATTCGATTGAGCGGCGCGTTAACTTTGCACTGGCCGAAGACCACGCCATCACACTAGCCAAAATACCCAGCGCCACCGCGCTCATAATCAGCGTCAACATCAGGGCGCTCCCAGCGGACTGCCTTTTGCGGGTTGGAGATATTGTTTTCATGTTCATTGCATGGCGCGGCGGGTCATCGAGGTTTCCAGCTTGTAATCATACGCATCCTGCTGGAGCAACTTCGGGCGGTAAAACTGAAGATTTAGATGGAAAACTGAATTGTTCAAATTGTTAGTCACTACGGTTCCGGAAAAATTCTGGGCGGTAAATACCAAGTTGTTAGTGATTGAACTGGCCAGAATGACAGCCGTGCCCGCTTGATCCGTGGCTCGCCGGAAAGTTTGGTCGGAGGTGTTGACATAATAGACCACATAATTGCTTGCGTTCGTGGTGGGATAAATCAAAAGGCCATTGCCCAGTTGCGTCTGGCCATCGAGCAAAGTAGTGAAGACGCCGTTGGTAACGTTACCTACTTTGGCGGAATTACAGGCGCGAACTTCATTCGCAATTCTGCCGAAAGTCTTGCGTGACCATTCGGTCGAGGTGAGCTTGGTGCGGTTGAGTTGAAACAGTTTCATCCCCATAAAGTGAGCGGTGAGGATGCCGGCAATGACGAGAATAAAAACCGCCATGGCGACGGCCACTTCTGCCAAGGTGAAACCCAACATACGCTTCCGGCGGGCGTGTGACTGCGAACCCAAAACTGGGGAACTAAATTTCATTGATCGGGAGCGCGACAGGTTTCAACTGAATTGGTGATGGTTTCAACGCCTTTGAATTGCCAGATGCAATCCACCCGGATGCGTCGCAGCATCGGCGGGGTGGAACTGATGTTGGAAATCGTGGTCTTAATCGTAGCGTAAATCGGATTTGTGGAAATCGTGCCGGACTTGTTTAACGTGACCGATTGGTCGGGAAAATTTGAGGACACCAATTGATCCACCACTGGGTAGCTGGAGGTGTCCCACTTGGCGCTGTGGACTTCTTCTATCTGCTCCATTGCCCGCGCATTGGCCGCCATGAAAAGCGAATCTTTCACGGAAAGATTCGTGCAATAAACGTAGCCGGAAACGATGCCAGCCATCGTCACTCCAGCGATGGCCAGCGCGATTACCACTTCTACCAAAGTCATGCCACCTTGTCCGCGCGGGCGACGGCGGATTGCATTTTGATTTTGAAATATTGTTTTCAAGAGTTGAAAACCGGCATAACCGCCGCACCTTCGCGTTATTATTACATCTTAAAGGGAATGTTGGCAAATCACTTTTCGGGGAAATACTTGTATTTGGTGTTGTCTCGATTTGGTGGACGGGAGGGAATGCTTGAGGCAATTGATTGCCCCCCACTAGTCATTTCACTTTTGATCAGACAGTTTCCGGCGCGCGACAATAACTTAATCGTGGCCATCAAGCTGCCTTGACTGTAACCAAAATGTTACTTCGCATATTTTGACCGGAGTTAAAAACCATGGTTTAATCAGCGGCTTGGGAGGATGGCAACAAATGATGTTTTGCCGTGAGCCTCCCATTTATTTATCAGCCAAAAAAACCTAACGCCCTTGAAAAATATAATCGCCCTCCTCGTGGTCGCCGTCACGATTTCGCTGCCGGCTCAAACCGCACCGTCCGCCCCCGTCGCCGCCGGTATGAAACAGTTGAAAGACCATGTCGCCGAGGCTTGGAAATCATTGACTCCGTCCGGGCGGTTGCCCGCGTCGAGTGAATTGCGTCTGGCGCTCAGTCTGCCATTGCGCAATCCGGAGGAGCTCTCGGCCATGCTGGTGGACGTCTATGATCCGGCGAGCGCAAATTTTCATCACTACCTGACGCCGGAAGAATTCACCGCGCGCTTCGGTGCGACGGCGACGGATTATGAAGCGGTCGCGAATTATGCCACCACCAACGGTCTGCGGGTCATTGAGCAACATTCCAACCGGCTTGTCTTGGACGTGGCTGGCCCGGTGGCGAACATCGAGCAGGCCTTTCATGTTGCGTTGCGGACCTATCACCATCCGCAGGAAGCGCGGGATTTTTATGCGCCGGACGTGGAGCCGACGGTGAGCGCGCAACTGCCGTTGCTACAGGTGAGCGGCTTGAACAATTACGCGATGCGTATGGGTCGGGGATGAACATCCGGTTGCAAGATACGGATTTGACCGTGACGCCTGGCTTGGCATCGACACCGCTGCTATCTCCGAATACTTCGACAACGCTTAACGGATCAATTCAAGACGTGGCGGCGGGGGGCGTCTTGAGCGGAATCTATAATCCTTTAAACTCGTTTGGCGGAACGATTGGCGGACCGCAGTTTAATCCGACCGGGTCTCAGGCGAATGGAATTTGGACGCTGTATCTCACGGAAATCGGCGCGGGAGCTGAATCAGCACCGACCTTGAATGGCTGGGCGCTGAATTTGGCAGTGGTGCCGGAGCCGGCGTCCATGTCGTTAGGAATCTTTGCGGCCATGCTGCTGGCTTTTGCAGGAGTTCAATACTTTTGGAAGCCAAAGCGTCAGCCATAAATCAACTGACAGTTTAGCTTCTGATTGGAAAGATGCTCTTAATTGAGCACCCCAACCGGCTTCGGAAAATTGGGTGGCATTCCGGGCAAAATTACACGGGGTTGAAATGTATCGGTCTTTGTGATTTAGCTCGAAGACTAGACTGAACCCTTTTCATCTTTTACTGGATTGCCTCTCGAATTAACTTGCCGCCGACTTTTACCCGCGCAAAATAATCTCCCAACAAGTTGAAATATTATAATTCTAGCTACGATTCTGGTAGTTTGGACTGTAGCTCAATGGTTAGAGCAGAGGATTCATAATATAGAATTAATTTTATCGGATAGCTCCCATAGCTCAAATGGATAGAGCAGCGGTTTCCTAAACCGTTGATCCCAGTTCAATTCCGGGTGGGAGCACCAAACGAAGTTTTCTGATAAGATCAGCGCCAACTTGCCAAAATCACATCCGCCGGCGAGGTGCAGGGATTGAAGTATGTCATCATCACCGTATCAGTCATGTTCGGCATGGGCAATTCGGGCACGGTAAAATAATATCCGGGTATTTGCGGATTGACTACCAGCCGTGGATGATACCCTTGATCCATCGGCCAATTTTCAAGAATTTTTGACCAAGCCATCGCCAGTGCTTTGGAACCCGTGCCGGGGACAAATTCTTTGCCTACTTTCTTCACTTGCACCATGCAGCAAATCCGGTCACCTAATGTCACAGGGAAAACCCAGCGGTTACTTTGCTTAAGCAGCGGATTGATTGGCTGGCCAGACCGGTAATTCGCCCGGGCAGATTCATCAATGATGTAAACGGGAATAGGTTCCCCCAGTTTTGCATCTTCAAGAAAATCGCCCGCCATAAATCCATAGGCGTCGGGATATTTGTTGGCCACGGCCAGCACGTTGCCCAACCCAGTCATAGCCGCCATTAATAAAAGCTCCTGTTCCGTGCGCGCCCGAGTGGGGGCTTGGTGTGCTGGTTTGGTAAATGAAATCTGCACTCCGAGCGCAGGAGCGGAAACCGCTTTTGCTGGCGTTTCCGAGGTAACTTCAGTCGGCATAGCTGGAACTGATTCTTTAGCCGCCGTTACCACCGGAGTCGGTGTAGCTGCGGTTTCAGAAACCACCGAAGATGTCATCGGAACTGGAGCCGTTGGGGCGGTCGTAGATTTCACCACTTCTGCGATGACTGGTGCGCTATGGGGATTTTTTGCCGCCACCGTGCGACCATGAGTCAAATGATGAAGAAAAAACCAGTAGCACAACGAAGAAATTAATATACCCATGACCACCAAACCGCCGCGAAACCATTTGCAATGCGGAGAACTCGGACGGTTTAAATCCACCCCTGCAAACTGGAATTGTAATTTGACTGGCATAAACTTCGTCTTTATTCCGATTTTATTAACTTCACCCAATGGAAAAGCACAACATAGGCCAAGTCTTGAAATAATTTTTGAAAATCTTCTGCCACTACGAAATCAAAGGAAAACCAAAACCAATTTGACGCTTGCACCCGTGTCTGATTCTAAATGTCCACAAACTGTCTCAAAAGTGTCCCGTGGGCGGACACTCGCCATTTCCCTTTGCCCGCGCCCAACTTTCCTTTAATTTTTCCACATGCAGTTCACCGCCAAATCCATTTTCGACCTCGCGCAAACCGAACACGCCGCGCTTTTTGATGGCTGCAACTACGCTTGGGAAGCGCTGGGGAAAATTGCGCCCTATTTGTCCAAAGTCCCTCGCCAGAATCCGCCACCACGCTTTCCCGGTGCGACGATTGGCGAGCGCGTCCTCATCGGCGTGGGCACGGTCATAGAACCCGGCGCAATGATTAAAGGCCCAGCCATTATTGGGAAAAACTGCCAGATCCGGCATAATGCCTACATCCGCGAGAATGTCATCATCGGCGACGACTGTGTGGTGGGTAACTCCTCTGAACTCAAGAACGCTCTGCTGTTCAATGGTGCGCAGGTTCCGCATTACAACTATGTCGGCGATTCTATTCTCGGACACAAAGCGCACCTTGGCGCGGGCGTCATCTGCTCGAACCTCAAATCCCTATCCGGCAACGTGAGCATACTGGTGGACGGACGGCGGTTAGACACCGGCCTCCGCAAATTTGGGGCGCTCGTTGGTGACGGCGCGGAAGTAGGCTGCAACACTGTGCTCAACCCCGGCAGTATCATTGGCCAGGACGCAATCATTTATCCCGGCGTCAACTGGCGAGGTTTTTTGCCAGCTAACAACATAGCCAAGAACAAGACAAAAATCGAAGTTCTCACCATACAGCCAAAAAATGACTAGGTTAACGTTGTTGAAATCTATAATTACAAAAAAAACTCATTTTAAGGCAGTTTTATTTTTTCTCGGCCGACACGAGTGTGTTTCCATGACGCTTTTTATCCCCAAACTGTTTCACTGGTTGGCTTAAAATTTGCTCAAACATTTCTGGGTTATGACAGAAATAAAAAATTCCGCCCCGCTCTTGAGCCGGGTCAAATCGTGGCAACTCATCGGACTCGGTTTGACCGGATGGTGCACTTTTTACAGCATCGCGCTGCTCACTTGGGGAGCAAGCAGTCGGTTCGTTGGCAATGCCCAAGGCGGTTGTTTCGCGGTCGTCATGACACTCGCCAGTATTGAGACGCGGCGTTATCGCAAGAGTGATTCACCAAATGCCCTCCAGTGGATTCAAGGTTTGCCCACGGAGCAGCTCAACCAGACGCTCGCGGAGGTGTTGCGACGTCAGGATTTTTCCGTTGAAATCAATCTGCCAGCGGAAAAAGAAATGGGTTTCGGCGTGCGTGCCGTGAAAGCCGGAAGGACAATGGTTTTTGAAACCGGCCGCTGGCAGGAGCCCATCATTAATTTGGCTCACACCGAATGCACGGAAGCCAACCGCAAGAAAGTCTTTGCCGACATCGCCTATATTGTCAGCCTCGGTTTGCCGAATACCGAAGCCAAGACGTTTGCTGAACATCACCCCATAAAATTTCTGGGTCGCCGCGAGCTGATAGAAAAATTTGCCGCTGAACAAGCCGCAACCCCGAAAACAACTACGGCGTGATTTAAACTGCCTTAAACGTTTCGCAGGGAATTACGGCATCTACGTCAAAAGTTTGCAACGCGCTGATGTGGTTATGGCCGTAGTCCGTATCGCGCAACAGCACCACAAAGCGAATTTTTTTCCTCGTTCAAATCCTTGTCTGATTTTCCAAATCGGATTTGCCCCAACCCAACCGCTTGTCCGAAAGGCAATCGTAAATTCTGTCCTTTGATTTCGGAGCTGCTATTTTCTCCGCGTGAACGAACTCACCATCGGCTTGCTCGGCGCGTTGCTGGCCACCAATCAGCCGTTGGCCGTCAGCAATGTCATTCAGCAGCAGACCGGTCTCGCGGTTCCGGTCGCTGCTGATTCGGAGACCCGCGAGTTGCGTGATGCGATGCTGGCTGATGACGCAGCGCAGGATGAGGTGAACAGTTGGTTGCGCGCCTATGATGCGCAGTCCGCCACAAACCAGACCGCCGCCGCCTCGGCAGATTTGACCCGCCGTATCCGCACGCGCTTTGATGAAGTGCGCGAATGTTACAATCGTTTTCTAAAAAATCATCCAAATAACGCGCGCGGGTTTCTGGCCTACGGCAGTTTCCTCAATGACATTGGAGATGAGGAAGGCGCGCATCTGCAATACGAAAACTCCAAGCAGCTCGACCCGAAAAATCCCGCCGTCTGGAACAACCTTGCGAATTACTACGGAGAATACGGGCAACTGACGAAGGCGTTTGAGTATTACACCGAAGCCATCAAGCTAAAGCCGGACGAGCCGGTGTATTACCAAAATTTTGCGACGACGGTTTATCTTTACCGCAAGGACGCGCGGGAATTTTACCACATCGACGAACAGCAGGTTTTCGACAAGGCGCTCGGCTTGTATCAGCAGGCACTGAAACTCACGCCTAGCAATTTCACGCTCGCGACCGATTACGCGGAAAGCTACTACGGTATCAAGCCGCTCCGCACGAATGACGCGCTGGTCGCGTGGACGAACGCGCTGTCAATCGCCCGCACCGAAGGCGAGCGGCAGGGTGTCCAACTGCATCTCGCGCGCGTGAAAATTGCCGCCGGACTTTATGAGCAGGTCAGTAACCATCTCGCCACCGTGACCAACGGAGCGTATGCGGAATTGAAGCAACGGCTCTACCGCTCGCTCGTGGATCACCAGTTTCCGCCCACCAATTCCCCGGCACCGAGCGAAACCAGTCTGCTTGATAAAATTCCGCAGCTTGAAATTAGACACGATTCTGGCGCAACCAACGCCACCGACCTGTCCTCGAATCTATTGAGCGCTCCCATTCCGTTGCGCGGACAAAAGCCGTAGTGGATTCGGCAAATTCAGGCTTTGTGCCTTGGTGTCTTGGTGGTTAAATTCTCCCGCATGAGTTTCTACGACAAATTGAAGTTTGACGCGCAGGGCTTGATTCCCGCGATCATTCAGGAGCAGAAAACTGGCCGCGTGGTGATGATGGCGTGGATGAATCGCGCCTCGCTGGAAGACACCATCAAGACTGGTAAGACGCATTTCTGGAGCCGCTCGCGCCAGAAATACTGGATGAAGGGCGAGGAGAGCGGCAACACGCAAACTGTGAAAGATATCGCGTTCGATTGCGACGGCGACGTGCTGCTGATTCAAGTTGAACAAAAAGGTCCCGCTTGCCACGAAGGTTACAATTCCTGTTTCTTCCGCTCGGTCGAAAGCGATGGACAAAATTTCAAAATTACCGAACCGGTTCTTGTCTCACCAGAGATGATGTATAAAAAGAAAGGGTGAATTTAGCTTTTCTTCCGGACAAACCAATCAATGCAAAATTTCCCCGCGAGCCGTTTCATCGGGCAGTTCGTCCAAAAGGACCGCGTTTGAGACGGTTCGGATTTTGTCGCCGCCATAGAATTTCCAGACGACCTGTTTGTCCGGAGTGACTTCAATTAAGTCCGCCGTGGTGCCAAATTGTTTGTGTCCCAGCCAGTTTGCCATCAACGTGTTTCCGTTTGGTAGCCGTTGCAAGCCAGCCATGAATTTCAACTGGACGCCGGCCAGTTCGTTGCTCGCCACCTGCCAGACAGTTTTTCCGGCAGCATCCACTTCGACCACGCGCGGGTTGCCCGAGAGGTCGCCGCAGGAGATGAGCGTGTTGCCGTTCGGCAAGCGCACCACACTGTGCGGGCCGCCGGCGGCGGGGATTTCCCGGAGTATGGTGCCGGTCGGGTCATATTCGCGGACGACTTGTGGGCCATAATGGGTGACGAGATAATTGCCGTTGGCCAGTTGCCGCGCGTTGCGCATGAACAGGTGTCCGCCGTTTGTGCCGGGCGGTAGCAGTTTGATTTCCTTTACAATCTGCCCGGCTGGGTTTGCCTCCAACAATCGTCCCGCGCTGCACTCGCCGATGAACGTGTTGCCGTTGGCCAGCCGCTGGCACGCGTAAATTTCACTGGCGGATTCGTAGTCAAACACCACTTTTTTTTCGCGGGTTACTTCCTTTATGCCGTGACCGGTGTTGAAAAGAAAATTGCCGTTGGGCAGAACCCATAGGTCATTGCAATTGGTCGCACCGTCATATTCCCACTCAATTTGGCCGCGGGCCGAAATGATGAAGACCTTGCCCTGCGTGTAATCTGTGCAGACAAAGGCATGTCGCGTCTGGGCGGATTCGACCCTGGGCGGGAGATTCGTCCCGCCGCTCATTTCAGCCGCTGCCAGATTAGCCAGCACAAAAAAAGCCGGCAAAAGAAACGCCGTCACCGCCTTTCGGTTATTGAGGGCAAGGGTATTCATGTGATGGATTTTATACGTTCCACGATTTCTGTCCCGACTTTTCGGCGCGGTTTGGTTGTGGCTTCCTGCTTTTGTTTTTGTCTGGCTTCGGCTAAATATGATTCATGTATTCGCCCACGCTGGAAGAATTTCAGGAGCTCGCGACGCAGGGAAATCTCATTCCCGTTGCCCGCCGCATTTTAGCTGACCTCGAAACGCCGCTTTCTGCCTATCGCAAAATCCGTGGGCAGGGCGAATCGTTTCTCTTTGAATCCGTCGAGGGCGGCGAACACATCGGGCGCTATTCGTTCGTCGGCTGCAATCCGCGCGCGGTCATTCGGCAGGACGGCTCGCACGTGCAGGTCGTTGAAAACGGCCGCATCATTGAAAGCGCCATCGTCGGCAAGGATGTGAAGGACGGACTCGAAATCGTCGAGCGCATCATGAAAAAATATTGCGCGGTGGCGGTGCCGGGATTACCGCGTTTTACCGGCGGCGCCGTCGGATTTATTGGCTACGAATTCATCCACGACGTGGAACCGTCCGTGCCGCGTCCGCAGCACGATGAATTGAAAACGCCGGTGATGTATTTTGTCATCGCTGACCAGATTTTAATTTTCGACCGCGTGCAGCAGACCATCACGATTCTGGTCAACGCGATTCTCGATGATGCGGAAAGCCCCGCCGATGCTTACGAAAATGCCACCGGCGAAATTGACCGGCTCGTCTCGCTGCTCGAGCAACCGAGCGAACATATTGCGGTGGGCGCTCAACCCGAAGTAATGCCGCCTATTGCTTTTGAAGCTAATCAAACTAAAGAAAAGTTTTTCGCGAACGTCGAGGCGGCGAAAAACTTTATCACGGCAGGCGATATTATTCAGGCGGTTGGTTCACAGCGGTGGTCAACGCCGGTGACGGCGTCTCCACTGGATATTTACCGCGCGGTGCGGAACATCAACCCGTCGCCGTATCTTTTCTTGCTGGAGCTGGACGGCTTTGCACTCGTCGGCGCGTCGCCGGAATTGCACGTCCGCTGCGAGGAAAGCAAAGTGGAAATCCGACCCATCGCTGGCACGCGCAAGCGCGGCAAAAATGAGGACGAGGATGCCGCGCTGGAGAAGGAACTGCTCGCCGACCCGAAGGAGCGCGCCGAACACGTCATGCTCGTGGACCTCGCGCGCAACGACATCGGCCGCGTTTGCGATTTCGGCAGCGTGCAGGTAAAGGATTTGATGTTCATCGAGCGATACAGCCACGTCATGCACATCGTTTCGCAGGTCGAGGGGAAATTATCCGCTGGCAAATCGAATTATGACCTCATGCGCGCGACGTTTCCGGCCGGCACGGTCAGCGGCGCACCAAAAATCCGCGCAATGCAGATCATTTCTGAACTCGAAGGCACGACGCGCGGCACTTACGCGGGCTGCGTCGGATATTTTTCCTTCAACGGCAACCTCGACACCTGCATCACGATTCGCACCGCGCTGATAAAAGATGGTAAAGCGTTTGTGCAAGCTGGCGGCGGCTGGGTGAATGATTCCACACCTGAAGGTGAATTTCAGGAGACCGTCAACAAATCCATGGCCATGCGCAAAGCGATCGCGATGGCGGCGGGGTTTGGGAAAGCGGATTAACCGTGACCATGCTAAATCCGCGAACGCAAAAATTAAAATTTGTTTTCGCGTATTTCTTAGTTGAAAAATCATGGGATCCGAACCTGCCAGTCCAACTCAAGCCATCGCATGCGAACGCTGCAGCAGCTTTGATGCACGGGAATTTGGCGGCCAATGGCTTTGCATGGATTGCATTCAACTTGCCGGTTGTGGCTGTGCGGAAAATAGTGCGTCGGATGCGGACTGACGGTTTCAGGCCGGAAATTTTACCGATTTTCGCTTTCACGGCTTGCAATTTTTCTTTTCACCGGCAAATTTTCTTCCATTGGAAATAAAATTAACTGATTGAAGGAGCCATGAGTAACCAAGCCAAACTGGAACTGGACGGAAAGAGTTACACGCTGCCGACCCTCATGGGTAGCGAAAACGAAAAAGCGGTGGACGTGTCGGCTTTGCGCGCGAACACCGGCTACATCACCATCGATGACGGCTACGGCAACACCGGCTCGTGCACGAGCAACATCACGTTCATTGACGGCGATCAAGGTATCCTGCGCTACCGCGGCATTCCGATCGAGGAACTGGCGGAGAAATCCAATTTCATCGAGACCGCGTATCTGATTATTTACGGCACGCTGCCGACCCAGGCGCAGTTGAAAGAATTTTCCGATTTGCTTTCCGACCATCAGTATTTGCACGAGGACATGAAGTATCACTTCGAGGGCTTTCCCACGGGCGCGCACCCGATGGCAATCCTGTCTTCGATGATTAATGCGGCAAGTTGCTTCGACGAGGGCTTGATGCGCTGGAAATGGGGTAAGAACAAGCAGTTTGAAACTTATGTGGCCAAGCTGATTTCGCAGGTGCGAACCATCGCGGCGTATTCCTACCGCAAGTCCAAGGGGCTGCCGCTGATTTATCCGAAGCAATCCTACAAATACACGGCGAACTTTCTGCACATGCTGTTCTCGATGCCGTATGAAGACTTTGAATTGAAGCCGGAAGTGGTGAAGGCGCTGGACTTGATTTTCCTGTTGCACGCGGATCACGAGCAAAATTGCTCCACTTCAACCGTGCGCATGGTGGCGTCGAGCCAGGCAAATCTCTTCGCCAGTTGCGCGGCGGGTGTTTGCGCACTCTGGGGGCCGCTGCACGGCGGTGCTAATCAGGCGGTGCTGGAAATGCTCGATGACATTCACGCGTCCGGCGACGACGGCTCGAAGTTCATAACGGCGGCGAAGGACAAGAACAGCGGCAAGAAACTCATGGGCTTCGGCCATCGCGTCTACAAGAACCACGACCCGCGCGCCAACATCATCAAAAAAGCGTGCGACGAGGTGCTGGCCAAACTGCACATCACCGACCCGTTGCTGGACATCGCCAAGAAATTGGAAGAAGCGGCACTGAAGGATTCCTACTTCGTCGAACGCAAGCTGTATCCGAACGTGGATTTTTACAGCGGCATTATTATGCGCGCCATCGGCATTCCAGTGGAAATGTTCACGGTGATTTTTGCCATCGGCCGCATGCCGGGTTGGATTGCGAATTACAAGGAAATCATGGAAGAGCCGAAGAGCCGCATCTACCGGCCCCGCCAGATTTACACGGGCAAGACTATCAACTCCTACGTCCCGCTCGAACAGCGGAAATAATTTGAGCATTCACAATTGCTACTTGGCGGGCGTCTTGCTAAACAAGGCACAGTAACTGCTTTCTTTCGGACAACTGTCCATGAGCAAAATTCTGGTCATTGATGATGAGCCTTGGATGCGCGAGTTGATTCGCGTGGCCATGGAGTTGCGGAAATTCGAAGTCATCGAAGCCGCCAACAGTGTCGAAGGCGACACCATGGCTCGCACCCATCTGCCCGACCTTATCCTCTGCGACATCAACATGGATAAGGCCGGCGCCGGTTTCACCACGCTGGCCAAACTGCGCGCCGATGCGGCCACCGCCGCGATTCCATTCATCTTGATGACCGGCATGGCGGACACCGCCGGCATGCGGCACGGCATGGAACTTGGTGCGGATGATTACCTGCCCAAGCCATTCACCGTCGATGAACTTTACGCCACTGTGAATGCGCGACTGCACAAGGCGCAAACCGTGCGCAAAGACGCCGAGCGAAAACTCACCACCCTCCGCACGCACATTTCTCTCATGCTGCCGCACGAGATGCGCACGCCGCTGAACGGCATTATTTCCAACGCGGAAATTCTCGCAACCGGCGCGGGAACCTTGGACACCAAAACCATCACGGAAATTGGTCAGGAAATTTCCCAATCCGGCCAGCGTCTGGAGCGGTTGATCGAAAACTTTCTTTTTTACGCGCGGTTGGAGATTGTCGCCACCGATGCTGAAAGCATTGGCGCGCTGCGTTCCGCCAAGACGGCCAAGGCGGCGGATGTTGTCCGTATCGTCGCCGCGACCGAAGCCGAAACTGCCTCGCGCTTGACTGATTTGGTGCTGGATCTGGGGGGAATATCGTTGCCGATGGCGGAGGATTATGTAAAAAAAATCGTTGCCGAGGTCGTGCGAAATGCCTTCAAATTTTCCCCCGCGGGGAAACCGGTCAAGGTCGCGCTCAAGCTAGCCGACGCGCAGGTGATTTTATCAGTGAGCGACCGCGGTCGTGGATTTTCCAGCGAACACATTCGTAACATTGATGCGTATGTCCAGTTCGAGCGGAAGATGCAGGATGAACAGGGACTCGGTCTTGGTCTGGCGATCGCCAAAAAACTTGCGGAACTGCATGGCGGCTCGCTCACCATCGAAAGCCGTCAAGGCGACGGCTCGACCGTGACTATCAAGCTGCCGACGGTCAAGGCCGCCTAATTTTCAAATCGGTAGTTTCGCGTAAAGCCAGGTCAGCCAGCGCGCGACACCTTCCGCAGCCAAAAATAAAATCACCATTCCCACCACCGGCGCGAAATCCACCTTGCCGAGCCGCAACGGAAGCGCCTGCAATGGCCGGAGAATTTTTTGCGCCGTCGCGTTGACGTATTTCCAGAACGGATGTTTGCCGAAGTAGATGTAGCTGTTTAACAGATGCAGCGCCAGCAGCAGTCCGACTGGAATTTTCCAAATCAGGTAGCCACCAAGCCCGACGACCAGCGATTGTTCCAGCCTCTGCGCCATTGAGATCGGTGGCGGCATGATTTGCAGCCAGACCAGCAGCCAGCTTGCCACACACCACACCGCTGCCGCGACGACGGTTGGCAATAGAATTTTTGCCCAGCGCGGCCAGTCGTCCACGCGGCCCAACGGAATTTTCACAAGCGAATGAATTGGCTCTGGTCCGGCCAACAGGGACAGCGCCAGCAGCCCGACGTAAAAAATTCCGAGCATCAGTCCGAAACTGAAGAAGGAAAAAAACAGCATCCGCAAAAACCAATCGCTTCGGAATGAAAGCACGGTCACGCCCAAATCCAGTTTGCCGACCCACGCCGAAGAACCCATCCACCAGTAAATCAATGCACGCACCACGAGCAAAACGCCAATGAATGCCAACAGATGCCAGCGGTAGAGTTTTTGTGGTGCGGCGGGACGCAGCGTGCCCATCAGCGTCGCCGGTCGCCGTTTCGCCAGCGGGTCGAACCGGATGGAACGCCAGTTGAGCCACAAAAGCAGCCCGGCGAGGTTCAGGATGAAATCAACGTAGCCCATGCGAAAACACAAATTGCGAATCCAGAATGAACCATCATTCCAAATTCGCAATTCGTAAGTCGAAAAGTTTTACATCATCTTCAAAAGGGTGTCGGCCATCTCGCTCGGTGTCACCGCAACGCCGATGCCGGCAGCCTTGAACGCGGCGATCTTCGCTTCAGCCGTGCCTTTGCCACCGCTGACGATCGCGCCTGCGTGACCCATGCGGCGTCCCGGAGGAGCCGTGGCACCCGCGATGAAGCCGGCGACCGGCTTCTTGCAATTCGCTTTGATCCACTCGGCGGCTTCTTCTTCCGCGCTGCCACCGATTTCGCCGATCATGATGATGCCCGTCGTTTCGGGGTCGGCGTTGAAAAGCTTAATGACGTCGAGATGCGACGTGCCGTTCACCGGGTCGCCACCGATGCCGACGCAGGTGGACTGACCAACGCCGCGCGACGTGAGTTGCCACACCGCTTCATAAGTCAACGTGCCGCTGCGCGAGACGACGCCGATGTTTCCTTTTTTGTGGATGTAACCGGGCGCGATGCCGATGCGGCAGCCGCCGTGAGAATCTTTGCCTTCGCCGGGCGTCACGAGGCCGGGACAGTTCGGGCCGATGAGGCGCGTCTTGGTGTTGCCTTGCATGGCACGTTTCACGCGCACCATGTCGCGGACGGGAATGCCTTCCGTAATAGCGACAACAAGTTCAAGTCCGGCATCCGCGCCTTCAAGTATCGCGTCGGCCGCAAACGGCGGCGGGACGAACACGGCGCTGGCGGTCGCGCCAGATTGTTTCACTGCCTCGGCCACGGTGTCGAAGATCGGAACCTTCTTGCCGCCATGTTCGAAGAACTGGCCGCCCTTGCCGGGCGTGACACCGGCGACGATGAGCGTGCCGTAATCAATCGAGAGTTGCGCGTGCTTCGCGCCAAAGCTGCCGGTGATGCCTTGAACGAGAACCTTGGTTTGGGGAGTAACGAGAATGGCCATGAGAAATTTGGTTTTCGGTTTCGTTAGGGTTTATTTGCCAACCGCTTTGACAATCTTCTGCGCCGCATCGGACATGGTGTCGCCGTTGATGATGGCGACGCCGGATTCGGCCAAGGTTTTTTTACCGGCCGCGACGTTATTGCCTTCGAGGCGGACGACGAGCGGAAGTTTCAGACCCGTTTCCTTCACCGCCGCGACGATGCCGGTGGCGATGACGTTGCAATCCATGATGCCGCCGAAAATATTGACGAGAATACCCTTCACATTCGGGTCGCTCAAAATGATCTTGAACGCCGCCGTGACCTGGTCCTTGCTCGCGCCGCCGCCGACATCGAGGAAGTTGGCCGGCATGGCACCGAAATGCTGGACGATGTCCATCGTGGCCATCGCGAGGCCCGCGCCGTTCACGAGACAGGCGATGCTGCCGTCGAGCTTGATGTAATTGAGGGCGAACTTGCTGGCTTCGATTTCCAGCGGCGCTTCTTCGTTCAGGTCGCGCATCTCCATGATGTTCTTGTGGCGATAGAGCGCGTTGTCGTCTAAAGAAATTTTTGCGTCGAGCGCCATGACGGTTTCTTTGCCGTCGGCAAGTTCAACCACGGCGAGCGGATTCAGTTCCACCATCGCGGCGTCGCATTCCCACCACGTGTTGTAAACGCCCGTGATCAGTTTCACGCCCGCGTTGAACAAATCGCCCTTGAGGCCGAGAGCGGCGGCAACCTTGCGCGCTTGATACGGCATGATGCCAACGGCGGGATCAATCGTTTCTTTGCAGATCTTTTCCGGATGCTTCTCGGCGACTTCTTCGATGTCCATGCCGCCTTCGGTGCTGGCCATGATGAGCGGGCGGGAGGTTTCGCGGTTCAGGAGAACGGCGAGATAAAATTCCTTTTTGATCTTCGCACCGGCAGCGAGGAGCAGCGTCTGCACCTGACGGCCTTCCGCGCCGGTTTGCTTGGTGACGAGCGTCTGGCCGAACATCTTGCCGGCAACCTCCACAGCTTCGTCTACGGACGAAGTTACTTTCACGCCGCCTTGGAAGCCGCTTTTGAAAGTGCCTTTACCGCGTCCACCCGCATGGATCTGCGATTTGACGACCACCTTGGCGCTGCCGCTGGCGGCGATTTTCTCCGCGGCCGGGCGCACTTCGGCGAGCGACTTGGCGGGGATTTCGAAAGGAACGTTGACGCCGTATTGGGCGAGCAACTGCTTAGCTTGGTATTCGTGGATGTTCATGCAAAAATTAAGACGGACATTAAAAACCATTGGAGCGAAAAATCAACTTTTAACCAGTGGCCAAACTGTCATTTCCCTTGAAACCACCGCCACGTGTGGCAACTTGCGCCGCGTTGAAATTGCGAATTTCCCTTTTTGTCCTGCTACCGGCCCTGCTTTGTGCGTTGCCAGCGTCAGCCGCATTCGTCAATGGCCGCGCCTACACCGCGATGTCCGGCTGGTCGGCGGCGAACGGTTTCCGGTTGCAGGCGCGGAACGGCGGTTCGGTGAGCTACACCAATCGCGCCGAGCTGCGGCTGGCGTTTGAAAAGGATTCGCGCACGGCCAAAATCAACGGCGTGAACGTGGCGATGTCTTTTCCCGCCGCCTACGACAAGGGCGAAACGCTCGTGGCGCAGCTAGATCTGGCAAAAACCATCGAGCCGCTGGTGTTCAAGCCGGCTTGGCAAAAGAAAATTTCCACCATCGTGCTCGACCCCGGCCACGGCGGCAAAGATACCGGCAACCGCGTCGGCTTCGGTTTTTTCGGTCACAGCGAAAAGACCTACACGCTGCTGCTCGCGCAGGAATTGCAGAAGCAACTGCAGGCCGCCGGCTTCAATGTGATTTTGACGCGCGCCAAAGATGCTTTCGTTGAACTGCCATTGCGCCCGGACATCGCCAATCGCAAGAACGCCGATCTGTTCGTCAGCCTGCATTTCAACGCCACGCAGGTGGGCAAAGCTGATGTAAACGGCCCGGAGACGTATTGCATCACGCCCGTCGGCGCTAGTTCCAGCAACGCAGAGGGCAAGGGCGCGAACTACGGCGCGACGCCCGCAAACACCGTCGAAATCAAAAGTCTGCTGCTCGCATATCAGGTGCAAAGGTCGCTCGTAAAAAATCTCGGTGTGGAAGATCGCAGTGTGCGCCGGGCGCGGTTTGCCGTGCTGCGTGATTGCGAAATGCCGGCGATTCTCGTTGAGAGCGGCTACATGACGCATCCGGTGGAAGGCAAAAAGATTTTCGATTCCACCTATCGCAAACAGACGGCGGCGGCGATTGTGAAGGGAATTTTAGCGTATCAGAAACTGACCGCACCGCCCAGTGCGCCGACGACCAGCCTGACGAACAAAGTTTCCACGGTTCGGAAGCCACGGTGATTTTTTCGTTCTGCATTCTGCATTCTTCCTTCATCATTTCCTAAATGAGCATTGCAACTAAAACGGGCGACAACGGCACGACGGCTTTGATGTATGGCCGTCGCGTCGCCAAAAACCATCCGCGCGTGGAAGCCTACGGCACGGTGGATGAATTGAACGCCGCGCTCGGCCTCGCCCGCGCCACGGCGGAACATGATTTCGTGCGCGCCAACCTGCTGGCCATCCAGCTCGACCTCGTGATTCTCATGGGTGAACTCGCGGTGGCGAACGAAGATTTAGAGCGCTACGTCAAAGGCGGATTCACGCTCGTCACGCCGACGATGACCGCGAAGCTCGACGTGCTAGTCAAAGAAATCGAATCGCAAAACGTGAGCTTCAAAGGTTGGGCGACGCCGGGGGCGACGCAGAATTCCGCCGCGCTGGACGTGGCGCGGACCGTCTGCCGCCGCGCGGAACGCCGCGTGTGCGATTTGCAGACCGCCGGCGAGATGAAGAACGACGAAATCATCATTTTCCTGAACCGACTGTCGGATCTGCTGTGGCTTTTCGCCCGTTGGGTGGAAACGCAGGTCAAATCCTAACGATATGGCTGGGAGTTCGTAATCCTAATCGCAATCGGCTGGAACAAATGATTAAGATTAGAATTACGATTAGGATATTGCTCGAACAATTCCGCACTTTTCAAACAGACGTTCTCTGACTATGCTTCCGTTTCCATTGGACTTCGGCGAGGGCGAAAGCACGCGATTCCAGAAAAATTTCACATGGCATTGATTGTCCAAAAATATGGCGGCACGTCGGTCGGCAACCCCGACCGCATTAAGAATGTTGCGGCGCGCGTGGCGAAATATCACGCGCAAGGCGACCAAATTGTCGTCGTCGTCTCCGCGATGAGCGGCGTGACGGATGGCTTGATCAAACTGGCGAAAGACATCGCGCCGCTGCCCAGCGAACGCGAGATGGACATGCTCCTCGCTACCGGCGAGCAGCAGACCATCGCGCTCACGGCCATCGCGCTGCATACGATTGGCATTCCTGCCGTTTCCATGACCGGCGCGCAGGCGGGCATCGTCACCGACGGCGTCCACACGAAGGCAAAAATTCACAACATCACGCCGAAGCAAGTTCACACTGCGCTTAACGCTGGCAACGTCGTCATCGTCGCCGGTTTTCAAGGCGAAACCGCGAGCGGCCAAATCACCACGCTCGGTCGCGGCGGTTCGGATTTGACGGCGATTGCGCTCGCGGCGGCGTTGAAGGCCGATCTCTGCCAAATTTACACGGACGTGGATGGCGTTTACACCACCGACCCGCGCATCGTGCCGACGGCAAAAAAACTTTCGGAAATTTCCTACGACGAAATGCTCGAACTTGCCAGCCTCGGCGCGAAGGTGATGCAGAGCCGCTCGGTTGAATTTGCCAAAAAATTTGGCGTGGTGTTTGAAGTCCGCTCCAGTTTAAACGACAACCCCGGAACTATTGTGAAAGAAGAAACCAAAAGCATGGAAGGCGTCGTCGTGCGCGGCGTTGCGCTCGACAAAAATCAGGCCAAACTCACGCTCGTCGCCGTGCCCGACAAACCCGGTGTGGCCGCAAAAATTTTCAAGGCGCTCGGCGACGCGACCGTGAACGTGGACATGATCATCCAGAACATCAGCCATGGCACCGGCACGCCCTCGACCGATATTTCCTTCACCGCCGACAAGCCGGATTTGCTCAAGGCGCAGAAGGTCATTGATGGCTTGAAAGCCGAAATTGGTTTCAAAGAAGTCATCACCGCCGAGAAGATTGGAAAACTGTCCATCGTCGGCGTCGGCATGAAATCACACACCGGCGTGGCGGGTAAATTATTTGAAACGCTCGCGAACGAAGGCGTGAACATTGACATGATTTCCACGAGCGAAATCAAAATCTCCGTCGTCATTGATCTCGCGAAAGGCGAAGCTGCGGTGAGGGCCGTTCACGCGGCGTTCATCGGCTGAAGTCGGTTCAAAGTTTTTCCAGCAGAACGGTCAGGCCGACTTGGGCGGCTTTGGCATCATCCTCGCCGGGGCCGCCGCTAAAGGCGGCGAATAAAAATCCGATCTTGCCGCGGGCGACGACTCCGCCCGGCCAGCCGTATTCACCGATCAGCGGCGGGCGCACACCACTGCCACTGGCCTGCAACGTATCCGCCATTTCCGCCGCCTTGGAATACGCCACCGCGATTGTATTCATAGCAGGTTCGTCTCCGGCGGGAACTTTCTTGAAGGTTTCCAGCACCAACATTTTTGACGTCCATGATCGAATCGGGTCGCCTTCGCTGACGGCCACGATGGCTGTGCCTTTCATGTTCAGTTCCTTGGCTCGTTTAGTTATGGCTCGCAACGCCAAGTCAGCGATTTCGTTGAATTGATTCATCAGTGACCATTCGTTTAAGTGGTTATCGTGGTCATGCCAAGTTTATTTTGCGAGGAAGGTTGGCGGTTTTAATTCGGCGCTTGACCGGGCGCAGTCATGGAATAATGTCGTTTGCCAATGGCTCACGAACCGCCGTCCGGCCCGCCCGCCGAGGCAAAAAATCCCGCGTCCGAAAAACCCGGCGCCATCAAGACAACTTGGTGCGCTCTGTATGGCTTCCTACTAGTTTCAATCGCGTTGACGGCTTATGGGTTGGGCGTGGCGCTCGGGCCGGTGCGCTGGTTGTTCCTAAATCCGCCTTGGTTCCGTCACTTCAATGAAATCATCGTTTGGTATAGCGGAATTCCCCTCGTCGTCGGCACGCTGCTGATTTGCTGGGATCTTTTTGGCCATGTCCGCCGGTCGCGCAATTTCAAATCCATCCGTCAGGATTCACCAAAAAATCTCCGCCTTACGGTCGTGCTCACCGCTTACAACGACGAACGCAGCATCGGCGGCGCGGTGAAAGATTTCAGCGGCCACGCTCAAGTAGAACGCGTGATCGTCATCAGCAACAACAGCAAAGACCGCACGATGGAAATCGCGGAGAAAGCCGGAGCCATCGTGTTCAACGAAACGCGTCAGGGCTATGGCGCTTGTGTGCATCGCGCGTTGCGGGAGGCGTTGGCGCACACCGATACCGAACTGACGTTGCTGTGCGAAGGCGACCTGACATTTCGTGCGGCGGACATTGAAAAATTTCTCGCCTACATCCCGCACGCCGACGTGGTGAATGGCAGCCGCATCGTCGAGCAATTGCAGGATCGCAACACGCAGTTATCGTTGTTCATGCACTACGGGAATTTGTTCGCCGGAAAAGTGCTGGAGTTAAAACACCTCGGCATGGTATCCCTCACCGACGTGGGCACGACTTACAAACTCTGTCGCAATGCGCCGCTGCGCGAATTGATGACCAAGCTGAACCCGGAAGTGAATCTGGAGTTCAACGCTTACTTTCTCGATACCGCGTTGAAGGCCGGACTGCGCATCCTCGAATGTCCGATCACATTTTATCCGCGCGTCGGCACGAGCAAAGGCGGCAACGTGAACAACCGCATCGCCACGCGGTTGGGAATGCGGATGCTCTACGGCATTTTCGCAGACTGGAAAGGATTTGGTCATGGCCGATGATAATTATCACAAAACACGTTTCACCGCCGATCCGCGTCGCCGCGTGCTGTGGCGAACCTTGGTGGATTGCGTGTTTCAAAAGCAAATTCCGCCGGACGCCACGGTGCTGGAACTCGGCGCGGGCTACGGTGACTTCATCAATTCGGTAAAAGCCAAACACCGAATCGCGGTGGACTGTTGGGATGGAATGACGGCGCATCTGGAGCCGGGCGTCGAAGGGTTGGTGACCAGCGTCACGCAACTTGATGCCGTGGCGGATGATTCAGTGGACTATGTTTTCAGCAGCAATTGTTTCGAGCACATCACGCAAAAAGATTTGGTGGCTTGTCTCGCGCAATTGCAGCGCAAAATGAAACGCGGTGCGACGCTCACCATCGTCCAGCCCAATTTCAAATACGCCTTTCGCGAATATTTCGACGACTACACACACGTCGCCATTTATACCGAGCGCAGCCTGTGCGATCTGCTGGCCGCGAACGGTTTCCAAATCACGCGCTGCGAGCCGCGCTTTTTGCCGCTCACCATCAAGACCGGCGCGCCGGTGCATCCACTGCTAATCCGGCTATATCTCGCCAGTCCGTTCAAACCGCTCGGCAAACAAATGCTCATCTGCGCCACCCGATGACTGCGGATAATTCGCAACCAATTTTTTTTCAACGCCACCGGAATTTTTTGACCGGCGTGTTGCTGGCGGTGCTCTCTTGGATGATTTATTTTCCGTCCACGCAATACGGTTTTGTATATTATGACGATGTGCGGGTGCTCAAGGATCACCCGGAAATTTACGGGCAGCCGAATCTGCTTGCGGATTGCAAAGCCATTTTCCTGACCAGCTTTCCGCGCGAAGAACCTTTGCTGGTGCGCGATGTGAGCTGGGCGATTGACAGCCGTATTTTTGGGTTCGGCAATCCGTTTGGCTATCACTTTGGCAATGTTTTGCTGCACGGCATGGTAGTGGCCATGTTGTTCGCCTTTTTGCTCGGGACAACGCGGCGTTACAATTTTGCGCTGGCCACGGCGACGGTGTATCTGCTGCTGGCGGTGCATGTGGAGCCGGTGGATTGGATCATGGGGCGCAAAGATATATTGTCCGCGCTATTCATGTTGTTCGCGCTTTGCGCACAAGCACAACGTCTGACGACCACAAAAACCGCAGCGAAATATTTGTGGTATGCCGTCACCGTTGTTTGCTTCGTTCTTGGATTACTCTCCAAAATCAGCGTGCTGACATTTCCGCTCGTTCTGTTTTTGCACGCGGTCTTACTGCCATATCTGCGCGGTGAACAGCCGCCTGACGCGCGCTTAGTGTTCGGGCGGCTTGTATTACGCGAAGTGGTTTTGCTGTTTCCCGCGCTGGCGGTGAGCGGGGTGATTTATGTCTGGTATCAACACACGTTGGCGCAGATGGGAATTTTTGACCGTGGCTACACCGCGCACGGGCTTGGTCACTTGTGGAATCTGCTGATGGTGAATCCGCTCGGGTTGTGGCTTTACCTGCGCCAGATTTTTTTGCCAACCCAGCTCGCCGTGCTTTATTCCTGGCCGACGTTGCAACTAGCGTATGCGCCGTGGCAACTGGCGGTTTCGCTCGCCACCGTCATCGGCGCGGTGGTGGCCGGTGGTTGGATGTTTTGCCGCCGCAAGGATTTGTTTTTTTATTACGCAGCATTTTTTGTGCTGATGATTCCGTATTTGAATTTAATTTACATCGGGATTTGGGTGGCTGACCGCTACATTTATTTTTCTGCGTTCTGCGTTCTGGCAGTTGCCGTTTCCGTGGCGGAAAAACTCTGGCAACGTTTGCAGAAAACGCTCCGGCTGGTTGGTGTGGTGTTGGTGGCAGGTTTCCTGGTGAACCAAATAAATCAGATTATTTCGTATCAACCCGTCTGGCAAAACGGCGAAGCCTTGTGGCAGAATCATATCCTCCTGCCGCATCATCGCGTGAAAGCATACGACAATTTGGGCGGTTATTATTACGCAGAATTTACCGATGCCTTTGCCCACCGGAATCAGCCGCGCATGGCGGCGGCCTTGCATAAGCTGACGATTGTCATCGACGCGGGGCTGGTAGACTTTTGGTCAGATCGGCAACAGTCGCCGCCGCCGGACACTTTCTTCCTGTTTTTTTTGCGCTCGCTTGTTGAAGAAGTGCGCGGCGAATCAGAAGCCGCGCTGACGAGCCTTTTGATATCCGACCAATTGCATCCGCGGTTCGATTCGACGAATCTCAATTTGTCGCGGCTTTATCACAAGCTAGCAGAAAATTCCCAAGCTTCCAGCCAGCGCGAAAACTATCTCCGTGCTGCACGCGACCGGTTTGCTGAATACATTCAACTCGCCTTTCGTGACCGACTGCCGCCGCCGGATGTGCGGGCAGAAATGGCTGGTCTGGAAGCGGAATACTCGGCTTTAGCGGAACCATTACAAAAAATTCTGCGCTGAAATTTTGCGCTGTGGAAAGTTATTTCAAAGTCGGAACACGATTAAGTTCGCATCTTCATAAACGGGAGCGCCAATTTTTGCGCGATACTCGCGGCTTAAGCGTTCCACATCCGGCAGCGTCGCCGCGACCAGCGATAGGTCAGCCTCAAAATGTCTGTGCAGGATGACATATTCCGCATCGCTCGAACGCATCGCTGTGAGATTGTCGAGTGGAACTAGGTTGCGGAATTTTAGTTGCTTCGGATTCTTTACCAAGCTCAAGACCTGGTCAACGTATGTGTTGCCGAAAATATTTCCCGCCGCCAAACCGTGTGACAGTGCCACATCGGTCGCGTAACCGACCAAGACCGGACGTTTGTGAAAATGTTGGTAATAATAAAACGGGTTGAAATGGTCGCCGATCAGCATCGGATATTCGATGACCGGCCGATGATTCCGCTCGGTTGCCAGCTGGCTGTAAAACGGAGAAATTTCATCCGCGCGAATGGTGGTGACGAGCGTGAAATCTACCGGCGTGAAATCACTATAAAATGATTGGCTCCAATCAATCGGCGCGTAGCGATGCTGGTAGGCTCCGTGACTCGTAAAATTATTAGGCGACACGTAGGTTTGCGGCAGCGGCCCGGCAAAGACCAGCGCGCTGATGCAGGCACCGGCCAGCAAAATTTGTGAAGCTGGCCGCAAAGCGACGTGCCTAGCCAGAAAATTTAGGCTCCATTGTAAACCGCAGGCGACTAGCAACAGACTGACCGGCACGAGCGGAATGCAATAACGCGCCAGCACGATGGCGCTTTGTGTCCCGTCAGGTCGTGAAAATATCAATGCCAACGCGTGCAGTGGATAAAGGCTCACCAGCGTGACGCCAAACCACAGGTTGCGGCGACATTGTTCAACTGCGCCCGCCAGCAGGAGCAACCAGAACATTAATGCCAGCACCGGCGACCCCGTGCCGCTGACGAGCATCGCCGCGCGCGGCAGCGATTCCAGCCTGAATGTTCCTTTCAATGCGATTGTAAAAAAAGTGCTTTGCATCGAATGCACCAGCGCGGGCAAAACCAGCGCCGCACCCGCGAGCGCCATGCCGGCCGCGACCAATAGCCATTGGCGCAGCGACGGCCCGGCTATCGTTTTCTTTTTCATCACTCGCGCGAACAGGTGGAAAATTATCGCGACCAGCACCGGCGTGGCTACTGTGACGACGGCGAACAGATGAAAATAAACTGCCAGCACGCCGGACACGGCAAAAAGCAGCGCTGGACGAAATTCGCCCGATTGTTGCCAGCGCGCCGCGCCGAGCAGAGCGGCACCGCCGAGCAGGGCCACGGCACTATATGGGCGGCAAATGCGGCTGTAAAAAATCAGGATCGGCGAAATTGCTAAAAGCAATGCCAGCCAACCGGACTGGCGCGTTCCGATTATTTTTTTCGCGAGCAGCGGGCAGACCAACACACACAAAATTCCGCAAGCCAGCGATGGCAATCGCAGCCACATTTCCGACCATCCACCGCAGAAGCCGAGGAGCCAGGTGTAAAAATTCAGCGGGATGCACGTCGCGCCCGGAATCGAGAAATGTGTCAGCAGCCACAGCGGGGATTTGCCGAGCGCGTAATAAAAACCATGCCACTCGTCATCAATGAAAACCTGGGCGGTAAACAGATACGTCCGCAAAAAAATTCCGGCCAGCAGTGCCACGGCCAGCGCGGCTGGAAAAATGGCGTCGCCGTCGCGCTTCAGAAAATTTTTCATTGCGGTGAGGTTAGGCCAAAACCGCAAACAGCGGCAACCTCATTTCCAGCCAGACAAAAATGTTGACCGCCAGAGGCAACGCCACTAGTTTGACGCCGTGAACAAAAATCTGAACCTGCTGATTACGAACGCGCTGCTGCTTAGCCGCGCGGCGGTCGGGTTTTGATTCGTTCTAAAGATTTAACGAAACCCACTGCCGAACGGCGGTGGGTTTTTTGTTTTAACCGCGCCGCCGGATGGCAATAATACGAAAGCTAGACACCATGCAAAACGACCCGTCTAAAAAATACCAGCCGTTCCAACACGCGCCGAAGTTGACCGACCGCCAGTGGCCGCGCCGCACGCTCACGCAAGCGCCGCGCTGGGCGAGTGTGGATTTGCGCGATGGCAATCAGGCGCTCGCCGTGCCGATGAACATTTCGCAGAAACTGGAATTATTTCAGACGCTCGTGAAGATCGGGTTCAAGGAAATCGAAGTCGGCTTTCCGTCCGCGTCGAACACAGAATTTGCTTTTAACCGATTGCTCATTGAAAAAGGCCACGCGCCGGACGACGTCTGGTTGCAGGTCTTGGTGCAGGCGCGCGAGGATTTGATTGAGCGCACCGTCGAGTCGCTGATTGGCGCAAAGCGAGTCATCATCCATATGTATAACTCGACCTCACCCGCGCAACGCCGCGTCGTGTTCGGTAAGTCGAAGGACGAGATCAAAGCCATCGCTGTCAACGGCGCGCGGATGATCAAGGATCGGTTGCATCGTCTCACCGCTGGCGGCACGGAAGTGATGCTGCAATATTCGCCGGAAAGTTTCAGCATGACCGAAGTGGAATACGCGAAGGAAATTTCCGAAGCCGTCATGGATGTGTGGCAGCCTACGCCGCAACACAAAATGATTTTGAATCTGCCTGACACGGTCGAAGTCGCGATGCCGAACGTTTACGCGGATCAAATTGAATGGATTTGCCGCAACATTAAGAATCGCGATTCGCTCATCATCAGCTTGCACACGCACAACGACCGTTGCACCGGCGTGGCGGCGACGGAATTGGGAATGTTGGCCGGCGCGGACCGCGTGGAAGGAACATTATTCGGCAACGGTGAACGCACCGGCAATTTGGACATCGTGACCGTGGCTCTGAATCTCTACATGCACGGCATTGATCCCAAGTTGGATTTTTCCAATCTCGGTTCAATCATTGATGTCTATGAACGCAGCACTGGCATGACCGTGCCGCCGCGTCAGCCCTACGCGGGCGAATTGGTCTTCACCGCGTTCAGCGGCTCGCATCAGGACGCCATCAAGAAAGGCCTCGCCGAGCGCGAGAAAAATTCCAGCTCCCCTTGGGACGTGCCGTATCTCACGATTGACCCGGCGGACATTGGGCGCGAATACCGCGAGGTCATCCGCGTCAATTCGCAGTCCGGCAAGGGCGGCGTGGCGTATCTGCTCGAAAGTGAATTCGGCATCGAGTTGCCAAAAGATATGCAGCGCGAGTTCGGCCCAATTGCCAACGACGCGGTGGACAAGCTCGGTCGCGAAGTTTCCGGAGCAGAGTTGAAGGCGATGTTCTGGAAAGAATACATCGAACGAACCTCGCCGTGGAATATCGAAAACTTCTCTACTTATAGTAAAAATGGGAAAGTAAATTGTCAGGGAAGTCTCTATTTCAAAGAAGTTCAAACTGGAATAAATGGAAACGGCAACGGGCCCTTGGCAGCATTGGTTAATGGCATTTGCCAGATTTCATACGCGGCGCAATTTGAAATCACCAACTACAGCGAGCACGCCTTGAGCTCCGGCGAAGGGGCGGCGGCGATTGCCTACATCCAGATTAAATCCGCCGATGGCAAATCTCGCTGGGGCGCGGGCGTGGACACGAATATCGAACTTGCCTCGGTGAAAGCCGTGTTGAGCGCGCTGAACCGGCTGTGAGCTGCACCCCATTTTCAAGCTCGTCAAACAATAGCAAGTCAGTAAAATCCACTTCCACATGAAGCCGTTCCAGATATTTTTTGCTGCCGTGATGGCCTTGGCCGTTTTCGGCGCAACAATTTCCACCCTCGCCCAGTCCACCAACGCCGTGGCGACTGCGCCGGTTTATGTGCCGGACACCACGCACCAGAACGACCCGTTGCCGGAGGGCGTGTTGGCTTGGGACGCCACCACCAAGTCAATTGACGCGACCAATGGCCAAGACTTTGCGCGGTTCACTTTTAGTTTCACCAATATCTACAAGGCAATTAGCATCTCGTTGGGAACGAATGTGGTGGCGATGACCAATGCGCACGCCATCACCAACAAAATTTTCTGGATCAAATCAATTTCCCATGTCACAAGCGTCACGAAGTCTACCAACGTCTTCAACATCACCAATTACGTTCCGGCAGCGGTGACCATTTTGAATGTGCATCCGTCATGCGGTTGCACCACCGCTGAATTGCCGCCGGTTCCGTGGACAATTCAATCCGGTTCCAACGGCCAGATCAAATTGAGCGTCAACCTCGCGGGCAAGTCCGGCACGCTGTTCAAGACGGTCAATGTCGCCACCGAACGTGGCAAAAGAGATTTGCTCCTGCGCATCAATATTTTGCCGCCGCCGCCTACACCCGAAATGACCGAGGCGCAACGCCAGGCCGGCATCGCGGCGGCGACAGTTGACCGGCAGGCCGTTTTAAAAGGCGATTGCGCGAGCTGCCACCTTCCGAAAATCGAGGGCAAATACGGCCAGCAATTGTTTGATGCGGTTTGCGCCGTCTGTCACGAGGCGAAGCATCGCGGCACGATGGTGGCCGACCTTCACAACATTAAAGACCCGACCAACGAGGAGTTTTGGCGCGCGTGGATTACCGCTGGCAAGGCTGGCACGCTGATGCCCGCCTTTGCCACCTCGCAGGGCGGACCACTGAACGATCTTCAAATCGCCTCGTTGGCGGCGTATCTAAACGCCGTCAATCCGTCGCACGCCACCAACGCGCCGGCGGCAAAGTGATTCGCGTCCATGAAGTCATCCTTTGAACTGGCGATGGAGCGCCTGAACAAGACCGCTCCGGCCGTCAAACTTTCGGCGGCACAAAAACGGGAAATTACCGAACTGGAATCCCGCTCCACCGCAAAAATCGCCGAGCGGGAAATCGCCCTCAATGCCGAGATTTCAAAAGTCGCTGACGACCCCGAGCAGGTGTCCGCGCTGCGCGAACAGTTGGCCCGCGACCGGCGGAAAATCCAGTCGGATTTGGAGGCGCAAAAGGAACGGGTGCGGCAGACTGGGGCATAAATGCTGGCGACTTGCGGTTTTCTTTCCGTAAGTTATGCTGTCAACCATGACAGCCAACTTGGTTGACGCGACCAATCACCAGAAACTTTCCGAACTCGGCCAGCGCGTGCTCGGCGGCGGACACATCACCCGTGACGAAGCGACGTGGCTGTTCAATTTAGAAACGTCCGCCGACATTCTGGATTTGCTGTCGTGGGCGAATCGCATCCGCGAACAATTCAAAGGCAACAAGATTCACCTCTGCTCCATCGTCAACGCCAAGGCCGGTGCGTGTTCGGAGAATTGCAGTTTCTGCTCGCAATCATCCCATTACCAAACCGGCTCGCCGAAATACGGTTTCATCGAACCCGAACCGGTTTCTGAGGCGGCGAATGAGGCAAATCTCAACAATGTCACTGCCGTCGGCCTCGTCGCCGCGTGGAAAGGGCTCAATGAAGGCCCGATGCTCGATGAAGTTTGCGACCGCATACGCGAATTGAAAGCCGGTGGCAAGACGCGCCCGGACGCCTCGCTCGGCATCATCAAGAAACAGGAAGTCGCCAACCGCTTGAAGGAAGCCGGCCTCGAATGTTACGGCCACAACCTCGAAAGCTCGCGCCGCTTTTTTCCGCAGACCTGCTCCACACACACGTTCGACGACCGCCTCGAAACCATCGGCTATCTGAAAAAGGCCGGCATCAAGATTTGTTCCGGCGGCATCATCGGCATGGGCGAGACGCGCGCCGACCGCTGCGACCTCGC
>CAIXFY010000031.1 GCA_903918885.1 uncultured Verrucomicrobia subdivision 3 bacterium | reverse complement strand
ATCGTCATGCTCGACGAAAATGAGGCGGGCAAAGCTGGCCGCGAAGACATCGCGTGTCGTCTGTCCAAGTTCTGTTTCGTCCGGGTGCATCAGTTCAGTCAGCCCGACATGGAACCGGAACACCTGACCGCCGAGGAAGTGCCGCAACTCATGGAGGGCGTCCTGTGAAGCACTATTCCGGCCGGCGTGAGGGCTATGCCGTCATCGTCACCGTGGATGGACGACGACTCAATCCCCGGCTGGACTTGTGGAATCACAGTCCGACCGGGTTCGAGTGGGGTTATGGCGGCAGTGGTCCGGCGCAACTGGCGCTCGCCATCCTGACCGACCATTTAGGCAATGACAAACAGGCGTTCAACTTCCACCACCGTTTCAAATGGGCGGTGATTGCCGAACTTCCCCGCCGTTCGTGGACACTGACCAGTCAGGAGATTGATCAGGTGTTGCAAACATTATGCGACGCCGAGCCAATGCTGGAAAGTGTCGCATCTTAAAACAACAACCCCGACCATTTTGGCCGGGGCTTTTTTTCATGCCGGGTCCGGCAAATTCACACGTCTCCCCCGTTTCGCCGCTGTGTCCTACGCTTCACAACGGATTCAAAAGTCCATTTCAACCACACAACCAAAGGAGATTCATCATGGATGTTCATTGCACCACCTGTGGCGAGCCGTGGGATGTCTATCACCTGCGGCACGACGCCATTTACGAAACCGACCTGTCCCACGCCGAAGCGAAGGCCTGGACGGAGTTGTCACCGTCATTAAAATTGCTGGATCGCTACCGCGAAAAATTCAAGGCCGCTGGCTATGAATTCGGCGGCTCGATTCTCAATGTCATGCGCTGTCCGGCCTGTCCCAAGGATGCCAAGCCGGATCCCGACAAGGCCGCGATGAAAGCCGGCATTGTCGAGTTATTGGGCGACGACGAGGACGGTATCGCCGCGACCATGGAGGACTTCGGCTTATGAAAAGGCATCCACCGCCAAACGGTAAAAATGGGACGCACGATCCCAATCAAAATGAGTTCGGCATCATCTGGGAGTTGTCAGCGTATCCGTTCAAGTTGCGCGCCGGGGATGTTTTCGAATTCAACGATCGTCTCTGCCGCGTCCTCCGCGTCAACTATAGTTCGGCGGTCGTGATCATGAACCGGCCGGTGAGGGAGTTCAAAACCCGGTTCGACCAGCCGGTGAGGTTTCAGCCACCGCCCTGGCGGTTTTACATCTCGCCGAATTCCGAAGTGGCGATTCTTAACCGCAAGGCCAGACGGTAACCCAAGGCGATTCTGCGAATCGCCTTTTTTATTGGCTCACTGTTTCTGCTGGCGGAACGGACAAACGCTGCATCCAGAGCCGGGCCAGCGGTTGAAAATCCTTTTGGTCGCCGGCACGCAGGGCCGCCAGATATATTTCGGTTTCCGCTTTGTCCCGCGGCACTAGTTGCACTGGCGGCAGTTTCCATCGGCGCAGTAATTCCCAGAGCCAGAGCCGCACTAATCGCCCATTGAAATCGACAAAGGGATGGATGGTCAACAGCCGGGACTCGGCAAAGGCCAGGGTGTCTGGCAACAATTCAAATGGAACTGGGTCGGCCAAACGTGCCTGCATGTCCAGACTATATTCCCGCATCTGGAGCGGCACCAGATGGGGTGGCGGCGGTTCATGCAAGCCAACGCGAACGGAAATCGAACGCCAGTTGCCGGCCCATTCCGGCACCAAGTCGCCACAAAAATCCCGGTGCAGGGTGCGGATCAGATTTTCATCCAGCGGCGAAGCCGCGTAATCCCCGGATTCAATGCGCTCCTGAATGCGCAGTACGCGTTCCGCGAGCAAGGGGGCTAATTCCGAGTAGCGGAGGATTCCCCGGCTGGTTTAAAGCCAGCGGGTGGAGTGGGCGGATGGAGCTTCGTCAGCCATGCAAGGTCAACGGGTTCACCTTCAAAAGCCATGCTGTCAGCCACCTGTTTAGGAATGGCCTGCCAGCGCAACTGTTGTTGCGTGCCGGCTGACAATAATTGCCAGCGTTGAATGGCTTCAACGTAACCCATGCAAGGAAAATAGCCGCATCGGCTGGTTTATCAAACACAATCCTTGCCGCTATTGGCAAGTCCACACGTCTCCGCGAAATGGCTGGGTCTCGTTACGCTTCACCGTGGAAAGCTGGATTCAATTCAACACTCAACCAAAAGGAGATTCATCATGGCAGTTCTATCGTTTCAACTCGGCCGCGTGGTCATCACGCCCAATGCGCTCGACCAACTCACCCCCGCTGACATCCAACGCGGATTGCAACGGCATCAGGCGGGCGACTGGGGCGAATTGGATGAACATGACCGGCAGGAAAACGACACCGCTCTGCGCACGGGGTCGCGTTTGCTCTCGGCCTATCGCGCCGCCAGCGGCGTCATCTTCTGGATCATCAGCGAGGCTGACCGGAATTCCACACTCTTAATGCCAGACGACTACTGACCGCAACACACAGGCGACCTCACCGGGTCGCCTTTTATTTTGCCGGTTATGGCAAATCCGCACGTCTGCCCGGCAACGGTGCGAGGCCATACGCTTCAACTTGAGTTCACAGAGTTCGTTCACAAATAAAACCTCAACAAAAAGGAAAAACATGAATGCAGTCATGGAAACATCAGAGCGGGTCTCATTGTATTACCGCGAAGGGTCGTCCGATAAAGTTTATCAGGCGGCGATTGAACCGGCGGGCGGATCGTTCGTCGTCAACATTGCCTACGGGCGGCGGGGCGCAACGCTGACGACGGGAACAAAAACTTCTACGCCGGTGGATTTCGATACGGCGAAGAAAATCTACACCAAACTCGTTAGCGAAAAGAAAGCCAAAGGTTATACCGAAGGCGAAGCTGGCACGCCGTATCAGCACACCGACAAACAGGCGTCGGGAATTTTGCCCCAATTGCTGAATCCCATCGAGGAAGCCGAAGTGGAATCGTTGTTGCGCGATGACAATTATTGCGCGCAGGAAAAATTCGACGGGCGGCATCTGCTGATTCGCAAACAGGATGATCACCTTGAAGGCATCAACAAAAAGGGATTGCTCGTGGGTTTGCCGGCATCTGTGGCGAACGACCTCCGCAGTTTGCCCGGCAGCTTCATCCCTGATGGCGAATCCATCGGCGATGATTATCACGCCTTCGACCTGCTCGAACACCACGGCGAAAACTTGCGGCCATTGCCCTATCGGGTGCGGCTCGTTCGACTGGTGAATCTGCTGGTCAGCGCGCAGCATCGGCATATCCATTATGTCGAGACGGCGTTCACGACTCGGCAGAAGACCCAACTGTGGCAACGATTACGGCAGGAAAATCGGGAGGGCATCGTGTTCAAACGACTGGAGGCGATTTACACACCGGGCAGGCCAAACAGCGGCGGGCCGCAATTGAAATTCAAGTTCGTCGCCACGCTGTCGGCGGTGGTCGTGAAGATTAATGCCAAGCGCAGTGTGGAGATCAGTCTGTTCAACGGACGCAGTTTAGTTTCCTGCGGCAACGTATCCATCCCGGCCAACCATGAATTCCCCCCCCCCCGTTGGCGCTGTTGTCGATACGCGCTATCTCTATGCCTCAAAAGATAGTGGCGTGCTGTATCAGCCGGTCTATCTCGGCCTGCGCGATGACGTTGACACCGGCGAATGTCTGGTGTCGCAACTCAAATACAAGGCAGAATAAAACAAATCAACCGGTCATGCCCAGCGCATGACCGGTTTTTCATTTGCCGGTTCTGGCAAGTCCACACGTCTCCAGCAAAACGGCGCGCTGACATACGCTTCACCATGGAACCACAGGGTTCATTCACAAACAAAAACAACATAGGAGAAAAGTATGAACAACAAATCGTATGACCGTATCACCGAACGCATCGTGTCCCTGCTGTCGCAAGGCACCGTGCCCTGGCACAAACCGTGGCACATCAAGACCGGGTTGCCCCGCAACCTCGTTTCGCAAAAACCGTATCGGGGCATCAACGTGTTCCTGCTCATGACCATGAATTACGAATCGCCGCACTGGCTCACCCTCCGGCAGGCCAACCTGCTGGGTGGCCAGATTAAGCCGGGCGAAAAGTCCTGTCCCGTCGTGTTCTGGAAACCGATGAAGGTAAAAGACAAGGAATCCGGCGAGGATCGGAAGATTCCGTTCCTGCGCCTGTATCATGTCTTCAACGTGACGCAATGCGCCGGATTAAAGAACATCCCCAAGGCGGATGATTCGGCGTTTGTTCAGACCCTGCCGGCGGAGCTGGTGGCTAACATGCCGCAGCGTCCGGTCATCAAGCAGGGGATGGCAATGGCTTCATATTCGGCCGTCAGTGATGTGGTGAATATGCCCGACCATGCTCGTTTCGAGTCCGAGGATCACTACCACGCCACGCTCTTTCATGAGCTGGTGCATGCGACCGGTCATGAAAAACGGTTGAAACGCGCCAGCATCATGGAACGCAACGGCTATGGTTCCGAACCTTACGGCAGGGAGGAATTGATTGCCGAGATGGGCAGCGCCTTTCTCTGCGGCTACGCCGGCATCGTGGACCGGACCATTGACAGTTCCGCCGCCTATCTTGAAGGCTGGCTGAAACAGTTGAAGGAAGACAAGACGCTCATCGTCCACGCGGCGGCGCAGGCGCAGAAGGCGGCGGATTTCATCCTCAACCATGTCCCGGAAAATCAGGCGGAAGACATCATTCCTAAAATCTCCGTGCCGGCTAAACCGGCGGAGGTGATGGCGTGAAATCGATCCATCCGCAGGAGTTCAAGGTGATGTCCCTGCGGGAATGTCCGGTGCCGAATGACCTGCTCGTGTGCGAGACGCCCGAGCAGGCTGCCGCCTACTGGCGGTTGCACCTCGAAACCCATCCGTATTTCAACCCGGAATGCGAATGTTTTGTCGTGTTGTTCCTGAACACGCGCAAGCGGGTAAAGGGACATCAGTTGGTGACCATCGGCACGATGGATACTCTGCTCGTGCATGCTCGTGAAGTCTTTCGCACCGCAATCGTGAGCAGTGCGGCGAGCGTTTTGCTCCTGCACAATCACCCGAGCGGTGACCCGACACCGAGCGAGGCGGACATCAAAGTGACGCGGGATTTGATCCGGGCCGGCCAGCTCTTGAAGATTGAGGTCTTGGACCACATCGTCCTCGGTCGGCCAGGTTTCCAGTCTCTCCGCGCGCTTGGGTACTTTGCCGCGTTTTAAATCACAACCCCGACCATTTATGGCCGGGGCTTTTTGTTGTATCTGAATCCATGTTAGAATGGGTTCATTATGAAAACCCTAAACCCAATCCCCCATGGCGCGAATCAAAGTGACCTGTAAAAACTGTGGCAATATTTTTGATTGGAATGATCGCTGGCCGGCCGGTTTTAAAAGATGCCCCCTCTGCGGAATTCTGGTTTGCGATCATTCGCAATCATCCGGACAACGATCCACCACCGTTGAAACTGTCGTCGGGGGCGATCGGGGCAATGGATTCCCCGCTACAACATGATGTTTTTCTAACATAATGTTTGACACGCATAATGTGTGATGCAAGTTTTCCGGCATGGAACTGCTGTTCACGAACCGCGCCGATGAATTAAAGGAGCTGGATTCCGCCGCCAAAGCCGGCGGGTTGCTGGTGGTGTTTGGCCGCCGCCGGGTCGGCAAGACCCGCCTGTTAACCCACTGGCTCAAGCCCCGGAACGGGCTTTACAGCCAGGCGATTGAAGCCGCCGCCGCCATCCAGATCGAGCAGGTGATGCGGGATATTGGCCCGGCGCTGAAAACGAACATCACCCCCAAGAACTGGGTGGAACTGCTGGAGTTGTTCAGTTTGCAGAAGGGACACTCCATCCTGTGCCTGGACGAGTTTCCTTATCTGGTTGCCTCCGACCCCTCGCTACCGAGCGTGCTGCAACGCTGGCTGGATCATCAACGACCCAAGTCCTTCACCCTGGTGCTGGCCGGTTCCAGTGCGAGCGCGATGAATGATTGTTTCTTGAACCGCGCCGCCCCGCTGTATCAACGCGCCCGCAAGTTGATCCACGTTGAACCCATGAGCTACCGGGCTTTTTGCGAAGCATGCGGCATCAAGCCGGGCGATATGGAGTCCTTCACGCGCTTCGCGCTGGTGGGCGGCATTCCGAAATACTGGGAGTTCGTGGAGCCGAAGGCGTCGGCATTGGATCTGGCGGACGAACTTTTTTTTGGCCGGTCGGCATTTCTGGAAGATGAGCCGTTGCGCATCCTGCGGGATGAGAATATCGCGGGCATGACCGCCCAGTCGGTTTTGGAGGCCGTGGGACGCGGTGCCGAAAAACCCTCGGAGATCGCCGCGCGACTCGGCACGGCGCAGACGAATCTGGGCCGCACCTTTCAACAACTGCTGGACGCCTCGATTTTGGCGCGGGAAATTCCGTATGGCGAAAGCCTGCGTTCGACAAAAAAGTCGCGCTATCGCATTCAAGACCCGGCGCTGCGATTCTGGTTCCAAATTTATTCGCCCCACCGGACGCGCTGGCAAACTTACAGCTGGGCGGAACGGGAGAAGTTGATCCACGATCATGCCTCGACTGTGTTTGAGGATTACTGCCGGCAGCAACATCCGGATGCCGCGCGTTATTGGGAAGCCAACGTGGAGTTTGATTACGTTCGCGACGAACAGGGACGTGCCGTGGTATCAGAAGTGAAATTCAAGAAGCTCACCGCCACCGAGCGCCGGCAACTGGAGCATCATCTGACCAATGGCTGGCAACGCTGCTCGCTGTCCAGGCGTTTTCGAGACGTGAAGTTTGAGATTTTGGATGCCACCATTCTCGGAAAATGACGACCGATCTTATTTTTGCCTTTCTAAATTAAAACCCCGACCAGTTTTGGCCGGGGCTTATTATGGATCAACTTTGGCGACGTAAAGTTCATGCCGGAACCAATTCGATTTTCACTTTGCGACCGAGCGCGCGGGCGGCTTTGCCCAACGTGTTCAATGTGACCGAAGAATTTGACGCATCCAGCAACCGGTCCACCGCCGCCCGGCTGGTTTTCATCCGTAACGCCATTTGTGTCTTGGTGATTTCCTGCTTTTTAAGGAGGTTGTCCAATTGCAGGCTCAACGCCTGTTTCAAGGCGCGAGCCTCGACTTCGCCGAGGATGCCCTGTTCATTCAGGAAATCCCGGAAGTCGCCACCGCGATGAATGTTTTTTTTGCTCATAAATTTGAGAGATATTGTTTTTTACGTTTCTTCGCCAGTTCCAGTTCGTCTGGCGGCGTCTTTTGCTGCTTCTTGATGAAACCGTGCAGCAGCACAATTTCCTGATCCACCAGCGCGAACATTGTTCGCGCGATGCGGTTATCCAGCCGTGAACGGACTTCCCAAAGGCCGTCGCCCAGATGGTCAACCAGCGGTTTCCCGACCGGCCACGCATATTGCACCGTCAGAATGTCCGTGCCGATGACTTTGCAATCATCCTTGGACAATGCTTTCAGCCATTCCCGCACCGGTTCATTGCCCGTGTCCGTCTTGAAAAAGACGACTTTGAGCGGGCGTTCAGCTTTCATCTGTTTTGAAGTGTATCATAAATGATACGTTTGTCAAAGGGGGTATTCTTGAACAGCGGTGCTGCTTGTATTATCCGGCACAGCTCTGCTTCTTACTGGCCCGTCGCCCTCTGAATCAGCGCCGTGACCAGATTGACTCCCTCTTTGATACGTTGCTGAAACTTTTGCGCGTTGGCAGCAGCTACCTGGGGATCCTGGGAGGTAATATTGATCGCGGTCGAAAGTTGCAGGAGACCGCCCAACAACTTCACATCCGGCGGATGTTCATATTCGAAGACCTTGTATCGAATCTGCACTTCATTGTCCCGCACCTGGCTGCCGAGAATCAGGCAATCGCGGTAGCCGATGCCGACGCGCTGCCGCGCCTCCAGCATGAACAGGTGCGGATAGATCCAATTCATGCGCACGTTTTGAAATGGTGGTTGCTGATCAGACAAAGCGCGGTTGATGGCGTTGCCCACGGTGGTAACGGAGTTGGAGGTGCCCAATTGATGACTTGAAAACTGGGAGGCATTCTCACACAGACGGTTCGCCACATCAAAGGCTTCGGGCAATTCCTGCATTCGTTTTTGCGCCTGCTGTTCCGCCAATTCGCGCGCGCGCCGTTGTCTTGCCTGTTCCGCCATTTCCGCCTCATGCTTCCGGATGGCTTCGAGGCGTTGTTGTTCACGGTTCGTGCAGTCGGCCACCAACTGTTTGGCGCGCGTATTGTCCGGGGCGAGGGTCAGCGTCAAATTGGCTTCCGTGATGGCATTGGTAAAGTCGCCCCGCGCCGCCCAGGCTTCGGCCCTCGCCAGATGGCCCATCACCGTCGCTTCATGGAGCAGGCTCGTTGCCTCACCATCACCCGATTTATGTTTTAACGCCTCGGCCGCGGCTTCCGCCGCCCGATCATAGTCGGTGTTCGCATAATATTGCCGGGCGGCAGCCATCGCCCGCGTGAAATACTGGCTGATGAGATTGGTGCGATACGTATTGGTTTGATTGGCCGTAACCGCGAGGGTGGCCGTTGCCGTTTCGTATTCATCCATAAACAACGAAAACTCGAATGCCCCGGGATTCACTTCCGGCAACGTCAGCGGGGTGAGGCCGAGTTCGCTGCCATCCTTCAGAACCGTTGCGCCCGCCGGTTCGGAGGCGATGCTCACCACCCCATAAACGAACTCCACCTTGAGGGTGTTGGTCAGGCCGCCCTTCACCGCGAAGACGCTGTCCTGCCGATCTTCTTTGCGTAGCGCGCGCAGTTGATAACCGTTGCCCTCGGGCAGGCCGGCAAGGGTGACGGGCAGCCTGCCGGTTTCAACGGAAGTGCCATCGCTTCGGCAAAGTTGGAACGAAATGTCCGGATGGCTCGCCGCAATGGTCAACGTCCCGAACCGCGGGGCAAAACTGTGGGTGGCGGTGGCGTCGGCGGAAACCGTGATCGTTTCAGAATTCTTCCAATACGGGTAGGTCGCTTCCACAACGTAACGGTCCGTCGGCACCGGGGAGTTGAATCCCCCGCTGTTGGTCAGTGTGATACTGAACTCCGGCCCGCGAATCATCAGCCACTGGGCCACGGGTGCGGCGCTGATTGCCAGCGTGCCCTTGGCGCGTTCCATGGCGATTTTCCCAAGGTTGCGTTGGCCATACCAGACGAACAAGTTGAGGATGCGCGGATTTCCTTTGGGATGCGTCAGCACCAGCTGATGCCAGCCGATCCGGACCCGCTGTCCGCTGGAAAACGGTTGGCCATCCAGTTGGGCGTCGGCTTCCGGATACGCTGGCTGGCCCGGCACGGACGCGGTGAATTGCACATTGGTCTGTGCGCTCAGCCGTTGATGCAAGCGTATGCCATAAAGCACCAGCACCAGCAGCAACCACCATGACAGGGGACGCAAAACCCGCCGCCAATAGTCCAGGCGGCTTTCCAAGGGCGCAGAGGTGGGCGGTGTCACCATTTTTTATAGCTCTGGTTTTCGAACCCGGAGACGGCCCAATGAAGGCGGAAACGCAAAAAATAAAATAATTCTACGGGCCGTATTTTCACCACGCGGATTAGTGTTGACCGTTGATTTGGCTTGAATACATTAAACGCAGTAATACTTGATCATGTCCAACCCCGACGACAAGCCTAAAATCAACGAAATATTTCGTTTCGTCATGCGTCGCCTGATTGACTTCGTCTTCGGCTTCAAGAACAACAAGGGCGACATTCTGGCTTACGATATGTCCCATGCGGAAGGACTCAGTTTCCCGCCGCAGGAATTTTATGCGCAGGTCGAGCAGGAACTGGCCGCCCGCAAATTTCCTGGCATGGAGATCTCGCGTGTGCGATTTGCCGAGGGCGGTTTATTATCCGACCAGCGGGTTTATTTGCGGCTGATGCGAGAGCGGTTGTGTATTGACACCTGTGCCGCCCCGTTTGGGAACGTCTTCTTCTTTTCCTCGCGCACGGTATATGTGCCGGCATTGGTCCGGCTTTGGCATATCCTGGCCGCACTGGCTTTTTTCTCCGTCGTCGAACGGCTCCTGATCGACCCGCTGGGCGTTAACTACGCCACCATCGCTGTGATCGGCCTCGTCTGCGCACTCGCGGGGGTGATGCGAAACGCCTCGACAGGCGGATTTTCCGATCTCGATTCAATTTTACTCAAGATCCCCGTGGTGGCCACCATCTATGAAGACTGGTTTCGGGTGGAAACGTATTATCGCGAGGACACCCGAAATCTGTATCGGCAACTCTTGCCCCAGATGATCGATGAACTCGCCAAGGAAATGTGCGCGGCGAACGGGGTAAAACTGGAGCGATATTTTCAACCCGACCCGCCGGTTTTGGACCTGAACAAACCGCTGCCGCCGGCTAAACCGCCCGCGGCAACGTGAGGTATGGCCTCCGTCAAGGAACAACTGTCCGGGCAGTTTTTTCAGTGGGAACCGCGCGGTCGCGGCTGGCAGGTATTTGGCGAGCCGGTTTATCCCGAACCACCGTTCCAAGCTTTCAATGGTTATCGGCTGGCTGAAGTGCCAGTCATGGCCGACGGTCGCGAACCCACGCTGCTGAGCTCCCTGTTTCGCAAAATCAGTCAACGCGCGCCACCACCCGTCATGGCCGAAGTTGTCGAAGCACCCGAACCCGTCCCGTTGGTGCGGGATTCACTGGTTGAATTTCAGGCTGCCCTGCCAGCCAATCTGGATATTGCCCGGGAATCTTTCGAGCAGTTTTTCACCAACCTGGCCTTGTGCCGTGAGCCGATTACCTTCGAGTTGCTGGGCATCCATAAACGGGTGCACGCGCAGTTTGCGGCCAGCGCAGAAGATGCGTCGGCGGTTCGGAGACAATTGGCGGCGCACTTTCCTGACGTGCAATTCCGGCAACTGGAAGGTGCGTTGGAAAAAGCGTGGGAGGTCAGCGAAGGTGCCGAGGCATTGGCGGTGGAATTCGGTTTGGAACGTGAATTCATGTTCCCACTGACCACCGGCAAAATGGATCCGTTCGTCGGCCTCATCGGTGCCTTGGCGGAATTGCAGCCGGGTGAACTAGCCTTGTTCCAAGTTCTCTGGCAGCCGGTGCAGAATCCGTGGGCGGAAAGCATCATCAATTCGGTGACGCTCCCGGACGGCAAGCCCTTGTTTGTGAACGCCCCGGAACTCACGGGGGCAGCGGCAAGCAAAATCGCCAAGCCTTTGTTTGCCGCCGTGGTTCGCATCCTGGTGTGCGCCGAGCACTTTGAGCGGGTGTTGCAACTGGCCAGTGATCTGGCCGGCTCTTTGCGCGTATTTGCCCATCCCAAGGGCAATGCGCTCATCCCGCTTCGCAACGACGATTATCCGTTCGCGGATCATATTGACGATGTGTTGCGCCGCCAGACCCGGCGCGCGGGAATGTTGTTGAATAGCGACGAACTGACCGGCTTTGTTCATTTGCCGTCCAGTGCGGTTCGCTCGCCGGCCTTCCAACGGCAGACGACGAAGACCAAGGCCGCTCCCAATATTGCCCGCCATGGAAGTGGCTTGCTGCTCGGCGAGAACGAACACAACGGCCTGACGGTTTCCGTCCGCTTGACACCCGAACAGCGGGTGCATCACTGCCACATAATCGGTGCGAGTGGCACCGGCAAAAGCACGCTACTTTTCAATCTCATCCGGCAGAGCATCGAAGACGGCGAAGGCATCGCCGTCCTCGACCCCCACGGCGATTTGATTGACCGGATTTTGGGCGTCATCCCCGAGTCGCGGATTGATGACGTGATCTTGGTGGACCCGGCGGATGAAGAATACGCCATTGGTTTTAACATCCTTTCGGCGCATACCAACGTTGAGAAAAACCTGCTGGCGTCGGATTTGGTGGCCGTGTTTCAACGGCTCTCGACTTCCTGGGGCGACCAGATGAACAGCGTCCTGCAAAATGCCATTCTCGCTTTCCTCGAAAGCGACCGGGGCGGCACGCTCTCCGACTTGCGCCGGTTTCTGGTGAATCCGGCTTACCGGAATGAATTCCTGAAAAGCGTGAAGGATTCGGGCGTGGTGGAATACTAGCAGGAAAGTTTCCCGCATTTGGGCGGCAACAAGTCCATCGGCTCGATTTTGACACGGCTGGACACCTTTCTGGCCCAGAAACCCATCCGGCACATGGTGTCGCAACCGGCGAACAAACTAGATTTCGCGCACATCATGGATACCGGCAAAATCCTGCTGGCGAAGCTGCCTGAGGGATTGTTAGGCCGGGAAAATTCCTATCTGCTGGGCACCTTGCTCGTATCCAAGTTCCAGCAGATCGCCATGAGCCGACAGGCGCAGCGGATTGAAGCGCGCCGGATGTTTAACATCGTCATTGATGAATTCGCCAATTTCATCACGCCCAGCATGGCGGAAATTTTGTCGGGGGCGCGCAAGTATCGCATCGGCCTGACGCTGGCGCATCACGAATTACATCAGTTGCAGCGTAGTCCCGAAGTGGCCAGCGCCGTGATGACGCACCCTTACACGCGGATCGTGTTTCGCGTCGGCGATGACGATGCCCGGAAATTAGCCGAGGGCTTTTCAGCTTTTGAAGCCCAGGACTTGCGGAACTTGGAAACCGGCCAGGCGATTTGCCGGGTCGAACGCAGCGATTTTGACTTTAATTTGAGTGTTCCGTTTCCCGCTGCGCCGGACCAGGACGCGGCCACGGCCCGACGGGAGGAAGTCATCACGGTTTCGAGAAATCGATATGCCACGCCACGGACGGACGTGGAGGCGATGCTGACCAGATCCAGGGCCACGTCGACGACACCAGACGAACCGCCAGCGCCTGCAGCCCCACCGGCACCCAAGCCGACAGTAACAATTGACCGCCCAGCCCCACCCAGGGCGGCGGCGGTTCTCCCGCCTTCGCCGCCCACTATTGCACCCCAACCACCCGAGGTTGTGTTGCCGGTCATTATCCCGGAACCCGCACCCGCAGTGGTTGTGGAAAGGAAAACGCCCAGTTTGCCCGCCGATCTTGGCAAGGGCGGTGAGCAACACAAGGCGATGCAGCGGCGTATCAAAGAAGCGGCGGAAGCACTGGGCTTCCGCAGTGTCATTGAAAAGCAAATTACCGGCAGTCAGGAGAGCATTGACCTATTTCTTGAGCGAGGTGATCAAAAGATTGCCTGTGAAATTTCTGTCAGCACCACGATTGATCATGAAGTTGGTAATGTCCGGAAATGTTTGAAAGCAGGTTTGCTGCAGATTGCCATCATTTGCGTGAGCGAGGATCGGTTGCAAAAAATCTCCGCTGCCGTCGCCGGCAGTCTCGGCGCGGAAGCGGCGGCGCAGGTTTCCTATCATAAACCCGACCAGTTCATTGCCCATTTGAAAACGTTGCCAGCACCCGCCCCGAAGGATTCCGTCACCACGCATCACGGTTACAAAGTCAAACGCTCAGCACCCAAACTTGCCGTGGAGGAACAGCAGCAACGGGAAGACCTCGCCAATCAGATGATGGCGGAGGCGATGCGACGGAAATAATTTTATCATTGGCATCCATAGGACACTTTCTTGCGAATCACCGAGGCGATGGAAATGGATTTCTGGCCTTTGATTCAGAACCCGGAGAAATCGCCGGGGCAACCGTCGCAAGGTAAAAAGCCGATACTTTCTCGCGAAAGAATTGTGAAATCATCATTTCGGTTCCAGATAAAACACCGGGCCGATGACCCGGAACGGGGAATAGGTTTCAACCATCCGCATTCTTAATCTGAGCAAACTTTCTTCAGGGTTTTCTTCGGCGCGATGAATTGAAACATGTGACACCCCCAATTCACGTCCGGCTTCGGCACGCGTCTTATCAGCTTTTTTCCGTAGCTGTTTGGCCAGGGCTGCCAAATCTTTTTCTGTGAGCAATCGTTTTTGCGGCATCAGCAAGTTTTCATCAATTTACGCCATATAGCTACATATTTATCTTGCCTTGCCCCTTCGTTTTCAGGTATGAAGTAGTATATGAAGGAAAATAGTGTCTTGAACAAATCCGTTGGCATCTGGATTCGGGTTTCCACCGAAGATCAGGCCAAAGGTGAAAGCCCGGAACATCACGAAGACCGCGCTCGCAGCTACGCCAAGAGCCGGGGCTGGGAGGTCAAAGAATTGTATAATCTTGCCGGCCAGAGCGGCAAGGCGGTCATGGACCATCCCGAAGCCATACGCATGATGGCCGACATCAAACGGGGTCACATCACCGGTTTGGTTTTTTCCAAGCTTGCCCGCCTGTCCCGCAACCGTCATGAATTGGAGTATTTTTCCGACTTTTTCAAGGAGCATAATGCCGACCTTGTTTCCCTTTCTGAGGCGATTGACACCAGCACGGCTGGCGGGCGGATGTTTTTCCATTTGCTTGGCGTTTTCGCCCAATGGGAACGGGAAGAACTCACCGAGCGTGTGAACGCTTCCGTTCTCACTCGCGCCAAGCTCGGCAAATCCATCAATGGCAGTGCGCCTTACGGGTATCAATGGAAAGACCGCAAGCTGGTGATCAAACCCGAGGAAGCCGTCATCCGCAAAAAGGCATTTGAACTGTTTTTGCAGCATCGCCGCAAAGGCAAAGTCGCCAATTTGCTGAATGCCGCCGGTCACCGCACGCGTAATGGACGCCTCTGGCATGACAGCCAGGTGTATCGCCTCCTCACCTGTACCAGTGCCAAGGGGGTCTATTATTTCAACCGCATGCGCCAATTGGAAAAATCCTGGCAAACCGCTCCCAAACCCGAGAGCGAATGGGGCAAGGTTGAATGCGAACCCATCATCTCCGAGGATCAGTGGAATACGGTGAATAAGATCATTGAAGACCACATCGCCGGCTGGAAACGTCCGGGTCCATCCCCCGTCCATTTATTCGGCGGCTTGGCCCAATGCGCTTGTGGCGCCAAAATGTATGTGCGGGCGCACAGCTCGAAGTATGTCTGTCGCAAATGTGGTAATAAGATTCCGATTGTGAATTTGGAATCCATCTTCCATCAGGAAATGAAGGACTTTTTTGCCCGGCCCGAACGAATTGCCAAACATCGGCAGGCGGCGGATCAAAATCTGGCCGAGAAGTCCGCCGTGCTTGAAATCCAACAGCGTGAGATTCAAAAGGTGCGGGATGAAATGCACCAGACGCATCAGCTCTATTTGCATAAGCAGATTTCTGGCGATGGCTTCCGTGATCTTTATGGCCCCGCCGAGGTGAGATTGAAACAGATGCAGATTGACCTGCCGAAGCTTGAGGCCGAGGTGGATTTCCTACGGGTCAACAAGCTGTCGTCTGATGATGTCCTCCATGAAGCGAGCACGCTTTACGATCGCTGGCCAAAGTTACCGCTTGAAAACCAGCGTAAAATCGCCGAAAGTCTGGTCGAAAAGATTGTGATTGGAGATGATGAAATTGAGATAAAGCTCTACTATTTGCCAACTTCTGAAGAAGCGTGCAGAAGCCAACAAGGGTTAAGGCCGGGATGAGGGCGAGCGTCAAACTAACTTTTCCCCAACGCCGTAGGCGCGCCATCTTTGTAGAAACCCATCGCCAAGAATCTCCAGATCCGTCAGGAGCGACATCTTCCTCGTCCTGTAGCGGCGGTCTGTGACCGCCGACCCAAACTGCCCGCCTCGCTCGGCGCTCACAGAGCGCCGCTACAGAAGATGCCGCGCGGCGTTGCACTCATTGAACCGCGAAATACGCGAAATACGCGAAAGGGAAATTTTATTTTGGATTTGTTCGTGTATTTCGCGTGGTTCGCGGTGGAAATTTGTTTCGGAAACCGCTTCGGGATATTTTGATTTGCCGGCCAAATTAAAATATCGTGGCGGCGCTTGAAACCATCCAAAACCAGTTCGCAACTCATCGTGGCCGCGCGGGAATTGTCGGCGGCGGTCGGGCGTCTGCGGTTCGCCGCGCCGGTGGCGCATGTTTACAATCCGCTCGCCTACGCGCGGGCGGCGCACGAGCAGTTTCTCCAAAAATACGGCGGCGGTCGCAAACGCGTGATTTTTCTCGGCATGAATCCCGGGCCGTTCGGCATGGCGCAGACGGGCGTGCCGTTTGGCGAGGTGGCGGCGGCTCGCGATTGGCTGAAAATTTCCGCGCCGGTCGCGCGGCCAGCGGACGAACATCCCAAGCGTCCGGTGCAGGGCTTTGCCTGTCCGCGTTCGGAGGTGAGCGGGCGGCGGCTGTGGAAATTATTTTCGGAGCGGTTTGGTTCGCCGGAGAAATTCGCGGCGGAGCATTTCGTGGTGAATTTTTGTCCGCTGGCGTTTCTCTCGGCCACGGGCAGCAACTTGACGCCGGACAAGTTGGGCAAGGCGGAACGCGCGCGGCTGGAAAAAATCTGCGATGCGCATCTGCGGCGCGTGCTGGAGATTCTGCAACCGGAATGGCTCATCGGCGTCGGCGCGTTCGCGCGGAAACAGGGTGAACTGGCGGTGGCGGGAACGAGCGTCCGCGTCGGGCAGATTTTGCATCCGAGTCCGGCGAGTCCGGCAGCGAACCGTCAGGATTGGGGCAAGTCCGCGACGCAGGAACTCGTGGCGCAGGGCGTGTGGAAATAAATTTTCGTTGCGAAACTGGCGGAGGCGGTTACAAAGGACGCATGAGTGAACCGACTGTTGCCCAAAAATCCCCGTTCGTGCTGCCGATGAAACCCGGCGCGTTTTATTTTTGCACCTGCGGGAAATCCAAAACCCAGCCGTTCTGCGACGGCGCGCACAAAGGCTCGGGCTTCGCGCCGAAGAAAGTGGACCTCGCCGAAGCCAAAACGGTTGCGTGGTGCGGCTGCAAGCATTCGAAGAACGGCGCGTTTTGCGACGGCAGCCACGGCAAATTGCCGTGAGGTGGCGCGCGAAAAATCTTTTGTGCATCCGTAGCTCAATTGGATAGAGCTTCCGACTTCGGATCGGGCGGTTGGGGGTTCAAGTCCCTCCGGATGCACCAAGCTTTGCTTCAACCAACTTTTTTCTAAACGCGCGTCGATGGAAGATTGCGCTGTCTTGGTGCCGTGGTTTTAGGCCAGCCGCGTGTGCTGCTGGCGGTATTGGCTGGGCGTGACGCCGAGTAGTGCGCGAAATTGCCGGGCGAAATAATTGCTGTCGCTGAAGCCGACTTGAAAGGCGATTTCCGTGATGCTGTGCTCGGTGCGCCGGAGCAGGGACGCTGCTTGATTCACGCGAAGCTGAATGAGGTGGGCGATGGGTGAGGAGCCGGTGGCCGCCTGAAAGGTGCGCATGAAATTCCGCTTCGACATGTGAGCCATGCTCGCGAGTCGGTCGAGTTCGATTGGTTCACGGTAGTTCGCCTCCAGATGGCTGATGGCTTCGCCGATGCGGAGCAGCGCGCGGGAGTCGGGATTTTTCGCTTTTGCAAAACAGCGCGAGAGATAGCCGACAATGTGCATGAACGACGCTGTGGCCATGAATTTGAAACCGCTGGCACGCACGCGCAATTCCTTCTCCAATTCGTCCACAAACGCCATGACGACATTCAATTCCTGCGGTGTCAAACGCAGCCGACCTTGAAATTGGTTGCGCTGACGCCACGCCGGTTCGAGCGTGAACAGCGCGTGATAGCCGGGCAACGTGCGGAGGTCGTAGGTGCGAAGATTCAATTTCTCCGGCTGAAATAAAATGTTCACGAGGCACAGCCGTTCCATGCTGTGATAATCGTGCCGCCTCGAACCGCCGATCACGAACGCATCGCCAGCGTTCAGCGGATAAGATTCTTTGCCCGTGATGTGGACGCCGCGCCCGGACGTGATGATGACAATCTCGGAGAATTCATGCATGTGCAAACCGAACGGCTCCTGCGGATCGCGCCGTTCGACAGCGATGGGAAATCCGTCCGGCTGGAACCAGTCTTTGCGTTTGAGCGTGGCGTGCGGCATGGTGGAGCTGGCCCGATAGCAGGTTTGCCGGCAAAATTCAGGCTGGCCAGATAATGCTAATGATTGGCGAAATCGTCAAGGACTCGGCGCATAACGTTTCCTAGAATCTGGCCATCACCTGACATGGCTAAAACAAGTTCCAATCCATCTGTTGCCTTTCAACTGGCTCAAGAACGCTACGCTGCCCTCGGCGTGGACGTGGAGCACGCGCTCAAAACCCTCGCCACCATTCCCATATCGCTGCACTGCTGGCAGGGCGACGACGTCGGCGGCTTTGAAAATGCCGGAGGCGCACTTGGCAACGGTCTTGCGGTCACCGGCAATTATCCCGGCAAAGCCCGCACGCCGGAAGAACTCCGCGCCGACCTCGACAAAACGTTGTCGCTGATTCCTGGAAAACATCGCCTGAACCTGCACGCGTTCTACGGCGAATTCGGCGGTAAGAAAGTGGACCGCGATGCCATCGAGCCGAAACATTTTGCCAACTGGATTGCGTGGGCGAAGAAAAACGGCCTTGGCCTCGACTTCAATCCAACTTGCTTTTCGCATCCGAAAGCGGCGGATGGATTCACTTTATCCAACGCTGACAAGGGGATTCGTAAGTTCTGGATTGAGCATTGCATTCGCAGCCGCGAAATCGGCGCGGCGATGGGCAAAGCGCTCGGCAAAACTTGCGTGACGAACGTGTGGATTCCCGATGGATACAAAGACACGCCCGCTGATCGCGTTGCCCCGCGCGAACGCTTGAAAGAATCGCTGGACGCAGTTTTCAAAAAACAAATTTCACCCAAGTTGAATCTCGACGCCGTCGAACCAAAATTATTCGGTATCGGCAGCGAAAGCTTCGTCGTCGGCTCGCATGAGTTCTACATGGGCTACGCCGTCAGCCGGAAGAAACTGCTGACGCTCGACGCTGGTCACTATCATCCGACCGAAGGCATCGCGGATAAAATTTCCAGCGTGCTGCAATTCATGCCGGAAATCCTTTTGCACGTCAGCCGCGGTGTGCGTTGGGACAGCGATCATGTCGTGATTCTTAACGACGACCTCCTCGCCATCGCCCGCGAAATCGCGGTGAACGGATTTGAGAAACGTGTTCACATCGGCCTGGATTATTTCGACGCGAGCATCAATCGCGTCGCGGCGTGGACCATCGGCACCCGCAATATGATTCGCGCGCTACTCATCGCTCTGCTGGAAACTCCGTTGATCCGCACGGCGGAAGCCGCCGGCGACTTGACCACTCGCCTCGCTTTGCAGGAAGAAGCCAAGACGTTGCCGTTTGGGGCGGTCTGGGATTATTACTGCGAGAGCCAAGGCGTGCCCGTCGGCGACGCGTGGCTCGCGGAAGCAAAGAGTTACGAGAAAACAGTTTTGAGCAAACGCAACTAAACAAAAAATAAAACATGCAACCGAATCCGTTACTTGGTGTCGTCTTTCACTGGCTGGGCGGTCTGGCCTCCGGCAGTTTCTATGTGCCTTACAAAGGTGTCCGCAAATGGTCATGGGAAACTTTCTGGCTTGCGGGCGGAATCTTCAGTTGGCTTTTCTGCCCGTGGATTGGCGCGTTAGTGTTGTCGAAAGATTTATTTGCCGTGTTGCACGAAACGCCTTCACACACGTTTTGGATGACCTATCTGATGGGCGCGTGCTGGGGGCTCGGTGGTTTAACTTTCGGTCTAACGATGCGCTACCTCGGCATGTCGCTCGGCATGGCCATCGCGCTCGGCTACTGCGCGGCGTTCGGCACGCTCGTTCCGCCGATTGTGAAAGGTGAATTCGCCGACAAATTGCTGAACCATTCTGGCACGAGTGCGGGCGGACCGAT
>CAIXFY010000030.1 GCA_903918885.1 uncultured Verrucomicrobia subdivision 3 bacterium | reverse complement strand
GCACCCTTGCGCCGCTCCGACTTGAAAATATTGCTACCCTCAAATCAGCGCTCGACTTGCATGTCTTATCCACGCCGCCAGCGTTCGTTCTGAGCCAGAATCAAACTCTCCGTATAAAATACGTTAGATGATTCCTGTCTGATCGTAAAATCAGACAGCTTTTTACTAATTTTTGGTTAAAACCCTTAAAACCAGCGATCTAACTCGCTGATAATAAAGGGGCTCTTTACTAATCGCACAATTCAATTTTCAAAGAGCAGTCGGCGTTTTACCGCCAAAAATCTGCTTTGCTCGTCTGATTTACTCCCGGTTTAGGGGACAAAAAACCTGACCGCCGATTGGTCTTACTTTTCAACTCGGCTTGTCAGTATCGAGCTAGGGCGTTTGTCCTTGCGGACTTGACCCAATATCAACCAGCTTTTCAGCCAGCCCTACATCGGCTTTTGCCGCGAAGGGACAGAAAGACTACCAAACATTTTTCATCGTGCAAGAGTTTTTTTGAAAATTTTTTGCAACAGTAAAAGAGTCGAAACCCCCTTTATTTACAAGCTAATCGAGACCTCGCTCCGTCAGATCGCCCTCGTCCAATCCAAAATAATGTCCCAGCTCGTGCAAAAAAGTTGTGTGAACCTCATCGCAAAAAACTTTCTCGTCCTCGTCGGCAAAATCCCAAAGATTTTCGAGGAACAAAATAATCTGCGGTAGCAGCACCGTTCCGCCATGGTCTGCAAATTCGGAGCCGGTGAACAAGCCCAGCGTATCAGCCTCAATTCCATCAGCTTGCAATCCTGAATTTGGCACTTTTTCAAACGTCACCGGCAGTTTTTGTGTCTGCTCGCGCAACGGTTTCGGCAGCGCCTCCAGCGTCGCCTCGATTTCCGTCAGCGCGAGTTCTTGCAGGTGTTTCCAGTTGGTATTCACAGCGTGATTTTCTTTCGCGCGCGCACAGAAAGCAAATTTTCTCTCGCACTTGAACAACATCCGTCTAGTTTTGTCGGAATCAAACCTATGTCGGACATCCACAAATCCCTCGCAGCCTGCGTACTGTTTTCACTTCTTTGCTTGCCGCAAATTCGCGCCCAACAAGTTCCAGTCATCGAGACCAACTTGTCCAACGGCATGAAAGTCCTACTTGTCGAGCGCCACGATGAACCGAGCGTGGCTGGCGCATGGGTCGCGCACGTCGGCAGCGCGAACGAGTGTCCTGGCATTACCGGCATCGCGCATTTGTTCGAACACATGATGTTCAAAGGCACGACCACCATCGGCACCACAGACGTGAAACAAGATCTGGAAATTCTCGCCGATCAGGAAAAAGTCCGCAACGCGATGCGCGCCGAAGAAGCGAAAATGCGTTCGCAAATACGCAGCGGAAAAATTGACGAACTGCTCAAGCCGGAAAATTGGACGCCGCACTACCGTGAATTGCAGAAAGAATTTCAGTCGCTCGTCGAGGCGGAAAGAAAAGTTCTCGTCAAAAATGAATTCGACAACATCTACACGGCGAACGGTGCGTCCGGCATGAATGCTTTCACGATGCAGGATATGACCGCGTATTTCTGCAACGTGCCCGCAAACAAAATCGAGCTGTGGATGTGGATGGAATCCGGCCGCCTACTGCATCCCGTCTTCCGCGAATTTTATTCCGAACGCGACGTCGTGTTTGAGGAACGCCGGATGCGCCTCGAATCCACGCCGATGGGCGTGCCGATGGAAACTTTCAACGCGATGTTCTGGGAGGCGCTGCCGTATTCTTGGGACACGCTCGGCTGGCCGTCCGATGTCTCGACGATTTCCATGCCGCAGGCCGACGCGTTTTACGCGACGTTCTACGCGCCGCAAAATCTCACGCTCATCCTCGTCGGCGATTTTGACGCGAAACAAATCGTGCCGCTCGCGGAAAAATATTTTAGCCGCATCCCGCGCGGCAAAAACAATCCGCCGGATCTCGTCACGCTGGAACCGAAACAGACCGTCGAGAAGCGCATGAACGCCGAGGTGGCCGCCAATCCGCAGGTGGAAATTTTCTATCACACTGTTCCGTTCGGCCACAAAGATTCCTACGCGCTGGAAATTCTCGCGCAAATTTTATCCACGCAAACCGGCCGTCTTTACAAGGGATTGGTCGTCGGCAGCGGCGTTGCCAACGACGTCGGCGCGGAGCAAAACTCCATGAAATGGGCGGGTTTCTTCGACATCAGCGGCGAGGCCGCCACCGGCCATGCGCCGGACGAAGTCGAGAAATCCATTTACGCCGAGATCGAAAAACTCCAGCGCGACGAGGTGCCGGCGCAGGAATTGCAGAAGGTGAAAAATAATTTCGCCGCCGCACAATACCGAAAATTAAACTCCGACATGAGCATTCTCCACTCGCTCATCTGGGTCGAAGGTGAAGGCGACTGGCGCGAAATCAACAACGCTGACGCCAAGCTCCAGGCCGTCACTACCGGCGATGTGAAACGCGTCGCCGCCAAATATCTGACCAAGGAAAACCGCGCCGTCGCCACCTTCACGCGCAAGGCAGAAACCGCCAAGACCAACGCCCAATAATTTTACCGCCATGAAATTTTTCCCGATTCTTTTGCTCACCGCCGCTGTCGCCGTTGCCACCGCAAGCCGCGCGCAGGAAATTCCCGACCGACCGGAGAAGCTGCATTTTCCTCCATTCAAATACGAGCCGCCGGTGCCAGATGATTTTCGCGTGCAACTCAAGTCTGGGCCGGTGGCCTACGTTGTGCCTGACCGCGAACGACCGCTGGTGAACATCACGATTTACGTCCGCACCGGCAGTTATCTGGAACCAGCCGGCAAGGAAGGTCTCGCCGAACTCACCGGCTGGCTGCTCGCACACGGCGGCGCGGGCACGAACACCGCCGAGCAACTCGACGAGCGCCTCGCGTTTCTCGCAGCGAATCTCGGCACGGGCATCGGCGACACCGAAGGCACGGCGAGCTTGAACCTGCTCTCGAAAGATTTGGACGAAGGTCTCGCCATTCTCCGCGACGTGCTGTTTGCGCCGCGTTTTCAGGACGACAAAATCGCGCTTCACAAAGCGCAAATGTTGCAGGAAATGAAGCAGCGCAACGACGATTCTTCGGCCATCGAAGGCCGCGAAGCTGGCTTCCTATCGCGCGGCGAAAACTTTTTTGAGAACCGCTATTCCACCTCAAATTCGCTGACCTCCATCACCGTTGACGATTTGAAGAAATTTCATGGCCAATGTTTCTTCCCACAAAATTTTGTGGTTGGCGTCAGCGGCGATTTCAACCGGGAAGAAATGATTGCCAAGCTGGAAAAACTTTTCGACCGAGGAGGAGACTTCAGTTTTTCTGTCGCCAGTATTCCCACCAATTTCACCTTCGCCGCGTCCGGCGTGTATCTCGTCAACAAACCCGAAGTTGACCAAGGCCGCGTGACGATGATGCTGCCGAGCATCATGCGCGACAATCCCGATTACTACGCCTGCCTCGTGATGAACAGCATCCTTGGCGGCGGTGGCTTCAGCTCGCGCCTCATGGGCCGCGTGCGCTCGGACGAGGGGCTGGCTTACGACGTCCACTCGCGCTTCCCTGGCGGCGTTTATTATCCAGGCATTTTCACCATCGGCTACCAGTCCAAGTCGCGCACCGTCGCCTACGCCGCGTCACTGTGCGTGGAGGAATTGAAAAAAATCGCCGTCGCGCCGGTCAAAGACGCGGAATTGAACATTGCCCAGCGCTCGTTCATTGACAGCTTCCCGCACACGTTCGCCACGAAATCCGCCGTGGCCGACGCGTTTGCACACGATGAATTCACCGGTCGCCACGCCGGCGACCCGGAATTCTGGAAAAATTTCCGCGCGAAAATCCAAGCCGTAACGAAGGAAGATGTTCAGCGCGTGGCTAAAAAATACCTGACGCCGGAAAATCTTGTCGTGCTGGTCGTCGGCAACAAGGACGACATTTTGCTCGGCCACCCGAATCATCCGGAGAAACTGAAAGACATGCTCAGCGGAAAATTCACAGAACTGCCCCTGCGCGATCCGCTGACGATGCAGCCGTTGAAACTTTGATTGAAGCTGATTTGATTAACTGGAAGTGGTGCGCCTGGCGCGAATCGAACGCGCGACAACCGGCTTAGAAGGCAGGTGCTCTATCCAACTGAGCTACAGGCGCAACTTGGGAACATTACAATTGCCACGCCAAACGCGCAAGCTTGGCACGCTCGCGAAAGGGCTACTTGGCCGCGCCACTAGCCTGCTTGAGTGCGAAAATAATCAGACCGATTATTACCAGACCCACAACGACACCAATGATGATGAAATATTTGTTGGTTTGGTTGGTTTTTTTGGAGAATGCAGGGTTGGTTTCAAAGCCGGGGGGACGGCCACCGCCCTGTTCCAACTGCTCCAAACTGACGCCGCGCGGAATGACCATGGTTCCTTCAACCTGTTTCTTTGGCGACAGCGCGGGAGCTGGAGCCGCTGATGATGCTGGGGCAGAAACGGGTTTGCCGTCGTCAATCTTCAATTCGACTTGGCCGAATTTAAGCGTCTGGCCGGGCTGGAGAACTGATTCGGAAATTTTTTCGCCGTTGATGAAGGTGCCGTTGGTGGAATTGAGATCCTTGATTACCAATTCCGAACCACGCAGCAGAATCTCGGCGTGACGGCTGGAAACCGAAGCATCGGCAATCTGAAACGTGTTTTCCTCGATGCGGCCAACGGTGGTGCGCTCAACGTTCACCTCGAACGTGCGCCCCGTCATGCCCTGGTTCAGGATAACAAGTTTGGCCATAGGTTATTTGACAGGATTATGAGCGCGCGGATTTTCAAGTCAAACGGAAATCAATCCAACCGGCTCACCCGTGTTTTTCGATCAACTGTCGGAACTCACCGAACAACGGCGTGGAATCATGTGGTCCCGGCGCGGCTTCGGGATGATATTGCACGCAAAAAACCGGCTTGGCCTTGTGCCGCAAACCTTCGACCGTGCCGTCATTCAAATTCACGCGATGCACAGCCACGTCGGACGGTAAGGATTTCGCATCTACCGTAAAACCGTGATTTTGCGAGGTGATTTCGACCTTCCCGGATTCTAAATCTTTCACTGGCTGGTTGCCGCCGCGATGGCCGAATTTTAGTTTGAAAGTTTTTCCACCCAGCGCCTGACCGAGAATCTGGTGGCCAAGGCAAATTCCAAAAATCGGAATTCCAGTATCAAGCAGCGTCTTTACCTCCTTGACGATGTAGTTCAGCGCCGACGGATCGCCGGGGCCGTTCGAGAGGAAAATTCCGGCGGGCTTGTATTTCAGCGCGTCGGCCGCCGTCGCGGTTGCGGGCAAAACTTGCACGGCAAATCCCTGTTGCCGCAGACGGCGCAGGATGTTGTATTTCATCCCGTAATCAAACGCGACGATGGGAATGTCGGCGGTCGGCAGCGGCTTACGCACGTTGCGCGCATCGGCAGCTTTCAGGCCGCGCACCAAATCAAACGCCGCGCTTTGCTCGTCCTTTTCGTCCCACTTGAACGCCTGTTTGTGCGTGACTTCCTTGACATAATCCACGCCGACAAAAACAAATTCCTTCGCGCGCTTCACCGCCTCGGCCTCGGAAATATTTTCGGTGGAAATGAATCCGTTCAAAGCGCCGCGCACACGAAGCTTTTTCGTGAGCGAACGCGTATCAATACCTTGAATTCCCGGAATGCCGTTCTTCTCGAGATAATCCGCGAGCGACCAGTCCGCGCGCCAGTTGCTGACCACCGGCGAAAGTTCGCGGATGACAAAGCCCGACGCGTGCGGCCGCCACGACTCCACATCCTGCGCGTTGACGCCGTAGTTGCCGATGAGCGGATAGGTCATCGTCACGATCTGGCCTTTGTAGGACGGGTCAGTGAGGATTTCCTGATAGCCCGTCATGGAAGTGTTGAAACAGACTTCGCCGCAAGCCGACGCTTTCGCGCCAAAACCTGTGCCGTGAAAAACCGATCCGTCTTCGAGGGCTAAAATCGCTTTCATCAAAATTTTCAAGATACTACGGATGCAAGGCGGGTGATTCAAGCGCGAAGCCGTTTGCGTGGCGGATTTTTTGGGCTACCTTGCGCGGCTGATGACCACGCATTTGTTTGAAACGGAACTCTGGCTGCCCGTGCCGCGCGAAAAAGTCTTCCCATTTTTCGCCGACGCGCGGAACCTGGAGACCATCACGCCGCCGTGGCTGAACTTCAAGATTCTCACGCCCGGCGAAATCCCCATGCGCGTCGGCGCGCTGATTGATTATCAAATCCGCATCCACGGCCTGCCGGTGCGCTGGCGCACGGAAATCACCGGCTGGCAGCCGCCGTTCAGTTTCGTGGACGAACAGCGGCGCGGCCCGTATCGGCTCTGGCGGCACACGCACACCTTTGCGGAAAAGGACGGCGGCACGCTTTGCCGCGACCGCGTGGAATACGCCGTGCCCGGCGGCGCGCTGGTCAATTGGCTTTTTGTCCGGCAGGATGTGCAAAAGATTTTCAACTACCGCGCGCTGGCGTTGAAAAAACATTTTGGCGCGCTGTGAAAATATTTTATGAAAATGACGCTTGTGATTTTATCCATTGCCGGATTGGCCGGATTGATTTGCGCCGGTTGCGCCGCCGTGCGCGCAGGCTACGAGTCCGCGCCCTTCCGCGTCGCGCGGTCAGACGGCAAATTCGAGCTGCGCGATTATCCTGCGCTCGTCGTGGCGGAAACGCCGATGCGTGGCGCGGATGGCAGCTTCATGCGGCTGTTCCATTTCATCAGCGGGGAAAATTCCGCGAAGGAAAAAATCTCCATGACCACGCCGGTCTTCATGGCCGGCGCGGGCACAAACGGAACCATGGCCTTCGTGATGCCGTCCAAGGCGGACGGGAATAAAATTCCGCAACCGACGGAATCGGGTGTGACTTTGAAAACTATTCCGGCCGGACGCTTCGCCGTGCTGCGATTTTCCGGCAGCCGGAATTTCAAAAACGAAACCAACGCCGTCGTGCGCCTGACCGCGTGGCTGGCGCGGGAAAAAATTTCCGTCAGCGGCGAACCGGTGTTCGCCTATTTTGACCCGCCGTGGACGCCGTCGTTTTTGCGCCGCAACGAAGTCATGTTCCGCCTCGCGCCCGCGCCTTGACCGGGCGAATAGTCGGTGTTGTCCAGCAGCCGGATGCCCCGTTTTTCAAACGCGATGCGCCGCGCCTTGTAGAGCGCGCCGAGCGCCTGCTTGAAGGCGTTCTTGCTGCAGCCGAATTTCATCCGGATGGACAGCGGCGAACTGTCATCGTCCATTTTCAAATGCCCGCCGTTCTTTTCCAGCGCGGTGACGATTTGCTGCTGGAGCGGGATGACGCGCTGATAGCCTGATTTATCAAGGGTCAAATCGAGTTTGCCGTCCTCACGCACGGTGCGGATGAAGCCCTTGATCTTTTCGCCGACGCTCAGCGGAATGCCGAGCGAGTTGTGATAGAGCAGGCCGAAACGGTCGTTCTCCACGATGGCGTTGTAGCCGAGCGGCGTGCGGCCGGTGATGAGCAGATTCACCGGCTGTTTCTCCTGATAGGTGTTGCCGCTTTTATTCAGATGCCGCCGCAAGCGCGCGCTGGCGACGATGCGGTTGCTGGTCGGATCAAGATAGACAAAGACCGCGACCATTTTGCCGACGCGGACGGGAACTTCCTGTTCGCGAAACGGCAGCAGCAAATCTTTCGCGAGTCCCCAGTCGAGAAACGCGCCGACGCGCGGGTTGATGCTGACGACTTTGAGGCAGGCAAATTCCCCGACCATCGCCTTGGGTGTTTCCGTGGTCGCGACCAGCCGATCCTCGGAATCGAGGTAAACGAAGACGTCCAGCTTGTCGCCCGGCTTGAGTTCCGCCGGAATGTAGCGGCCGGGCAAAAGGATTTCGCCCAGCTCGCCACCGTTCAGGTAGAGGCCGGGGCCGGAAGACCGTTCGATGGAGAGCGTGTTGCGCTTGCCGATAATCGCCATGCGCGGCAATGTAAATTGAATTGAACCCAGCGGACATCAAAAAGATTACGGATGGGAGGCTTGGAGGCCCGAACATAAATTGCCCCTCTTACACCAAAAATCCAAGTTGAAATGTCTCTGATTGCCTATTTGCTCGAATCGGATTTTTTTGTAATTTCTTTATAGCACAGTGCAGGTAGGGAATTCGCTGAATGAAGAAAATTCAACAAACTGAAATGAGGAGGGCAATCGGGTGCGCCATTCGTAAACATCGCGAGGCTTGTGATTTGACTCAGGAAAAACTGGCCGAGAATTCGGATATTCACCGGACATACTTGGCAGACATTGAGCGCGGTGTGCGTAATCCCTCCATTGAAAGCATCCGGCGACTCTGCTCTGGCTTGGGCATTCTCCCCAGTCAATTGTTTCAGACCGTGGAAACCAGTTTGAAGCTTGGCCAGCCTCATTCCAGGGCAACGAGGTTGGCAATCTCCAACGGGACTCAGGCGGGGCGATTGAACGCGGCGGCGGGTGACTAAACTCTACCGACTGGGAGAATCTCATTTGAAGCGCGTCTGAAATTTTATGAATCTGGGAGAAGGCATATCAGGAAATCAGAGCGGCGCCGCGGCGGTAAAAAAGTTCACCGAGCCGACCCAATCTTTGGACGTATCTGCCGCGGAAAAGCTTCTGTTTGCCGGGATTACCGGAAAGGAAAATCAGGATGAATTACGGGAAAAGGTCGTCCAGCTTGCGACCAACTGCTCCGGCAACGTCGAGCATGAGTGTCCTTTCCGCATGTTGAGAGGCCTCGCTTACGACACGCTCAAAAATTCGGTTGATCTCATGAGTCACTTGGATTTACTTGGGCTTTTCCGGTTCGACTGTGAATGCCTGAAGGAACGGACTGCCGACCTGCAACCATTTCACCCGCCCGCCGAGCAAAAATTGGGACGGCAGTTTGGTAGGCGCATCGGCGATATGGCGCTATCGCTATTCATTGGCATCTGGATAATTTTCTCGGTGTGTGCGGTGGTGTTTGTTTTAACCCGCATCCTCGCCGCATGGTGGTTCCGATGAATTCCATCCAAGCCATGCCGACAAAAAAGATTCAATGCCAAGAATGCGGAGCAACGGCGGCGCGGAATGGTAATCAGTTCACGTCGTTCACACTGCAAGCGCACATCAGACGGATGCACGGAATGAGAAAAAGGAACGGCAAGGTGAAGCCCTATGCTTTGACCCAACGTCAGCACAGTATAATGAAGTTGGTGTTGAACGGCATGATCGAAAGTGAAATGGCCAAAGAGCTGGGCTTAAGTTACCACACGGTGCATGAACACGTGCGAAAGATTTATGTGAAGCTCGGGGTGCGGAACCGGACGCAAGCGGCGACAAAATGGTTGCAAAGAAAAGCAACCTTGAAGACGTCCGGCAAACTAGTTAAAAACAAACCAAGACCCGCGCCAGTGATGAATTATTGTCCCGGCTGCGGCTGCAGTCTAACTGCACCAAGCACAACCATACGCGCACAGGTTTAAGGGACAAAACAACCATGAACAAAAAACCGTCGCTAACGCCGCACGAAAGACAGATGCGTTTTTTTACGGTTTTTTTTGGCGCACTGCTGGTCGCGATAATGGCGGGTTTGATGTGGCTGTTTAACCGCCGGTGAGCTTGCAATTGAAACAAGCCAAGGAGACTAAATCATAAACGGAAATCTTCAAAACCCGCCAATCGATTCACGAGAAAGGCGAGGTGGCTGATTTCCAAGATTGCCAAGCACACATTCATGCCGCTAAATATCAAGGAATGTCAACGGTCGCCGAACAACTCCGCTCCGCGCGCGAAGCCAAAAACCTCACGGTCGAACAGGTCGCCGAGACGACCAAGATTCGCACCGACCACATTCGTGCGCTCGAAGAGGGGAATTTCGACGTCTTCTCCGCGCCGATTTACATCCGCGGCTCGGTTCGCAATTACGCCAACGCCTTGAAGTTGGATGCCGCCGCGCTGCTCGCGCTGCTGGACGGCGAACTCGGCCGCACAAAAAATTTCAGCGAGCCGCCGCCGCTCGGCGACGCCAAAAAAACTTTCGTGGACGAACTCACTTTAATTTTCGCCAAGGTAAACTGGAAACTGGGTTTTGCCGGCGTGGCGCTCGTTGCACTCGCGATTATCATCAGCTTGTCCGTCTGGGCGTGGCGTCATCACCAAAAAAGCGATCCGTTGAAGAATCTTCCGCCCGCCGTTTATTCGCCCGCCAATTCCGGCGACACGCTCCCGCTGCCGAAGAAATAATTTCCTTTCAAACCTCGTCGAGATACAAACGGCGGTTGCGCCAGAGATAAATCACTCCCGAAGCCAGCGTCAGCCCGACCGTCAACCACAGCATCACTTCCGCGAAAGTCGCCACCCACGGCGCGAAAAGATTTTTCAGCGCCACCGGCCATTCCTGACACGCGTCCACCACGATCAGCGCAATGATGCAGGTGATTTGCGAGATGGTCTTGTGCTTGCCGAACCGCTCCGCCGCGAGAACGACGTTTTTCGACGCCGCCAACAGGCGCAGACCGGTGATCATCAATTCCCGCGCCACGATGACGATGACCATCCACGCCGCGACTTTCACCGGCGCGTTCGGATTCAGGTGCGTGCTTTCCACGAACGCCACGAACGCCGAGCAGGTCATGATTTTATCCGCGAGCGGATCCATGAGAATGCCGAAGCTGGTAATCAAATTGCGTGAACGCGCGAGGTATCCGTCGAGAAAATCCGTCACGCCCGCAAAACAGAAAAACACCAACGCCAGAGTGTCGTTGTATTTGAACGGCGAAAAAAGCGCCCACAAAAACAGAACCGTCAACGCGAAACGCGAGACGGTGAGCTTGTTGGGCAAATTCATGTTCGCCCAGAGTGCCGACTGGCGGCGGGCGTTGGCAATTCTAAAAATGAAAAAGGCGGGCTGCGTTTCCGCAACCCGCCCTGCCCCACAAATCTTACGCGCCGAACTTGTCGAACATCTTCGCGTTCGCCTGCATCAGGCGGATGAGGAATTTCGCCGGCATGATGCCGAGCGAACCGCTGTTCGCGCCGGTCTCCGTGAAGCGTTCCAGCTTGTCCGAACCGCTCGTCGCCGAGTGCAGCAGCACCGGCTGCGGATGCCACGAGTGCCCGTGCAGCGCGCACGGCGTCGAGTGGTCGCCGGTGATGGCGATGACGTCGAATTTCTTCTTCAGCAAAATCGGCAGCGCGGCGTCGAATTCCTCGATCGCCTTTTTCTTCGCCGGGAAATTGCCGTCCTCGCCGTATTTGTCCGTGTATTTGAAGTGCACGAAAAAGAAATCGTAGTTGTCGTATTCCGCGACGGCGCGCTCGAACTGTTCCCTGATCGTCGTCGGCCCTTCGATCTTCGTCATGCCGACGAGCTGCGCGAGGCCCTTATACATCGGATAAACCGCGAGGCACGCGGGCTTGAGCTTGTAACGCTCCTCGAACAGCGGAATCTCCGGCTGATGCGCGATGCCGCGCATGAGAAAACCGTTCGCCGGTTTTTCATTCTTCAAAATCGGCAGCGCCAGCTTGTAAAAATCCGCGATCAACTTCGCCGTCTTTTTCTGCTTCAAATTTTTTGCATCGCGCGGCTTCACCGTCGGGATGGGCAAACCTTCGCGGTTCGGGTCGGCATCCGTCAGCGGCCCTTCCAAACCCTTGCCGCGAAAGACGACGACGAAACGGTGTTCCTTGCCCGCCTTGATGATGACCTGCGTGTCGCCGATTTTTTTGATTTTGGCGGACAGCAGCGCCACCATCTTCTCGCAAACTTCCGTCGGAATGCGACCGGCGCGGCGGTCGGTGACGATGCCCTTCGCGTCGAGCGTCGCGAAATTCGCGCGGGCGCAGACATCGCCGGGCTTCAATTCCAAGCCGAGGCCGAGCGCCTCGATGACGCCACGACCGACTTGAAATTCCAGCGGATCGTAACCGAAGAGGCCGAGATGGCCGGGGCCGCTGCCGGGCGTGATGCCGGGCGCTACGGGAATCAGGCGACCCTGCGCGGAATTTTTCGCGAGCGCGTCGAGGTTCGGCGTCACGGCGGCTTCCAGCGGCGTGAGATAATTTTGCTCCTTCGTGGCGATGTCACCGAGCCCGTCCATGACGAGCAGGGCCATCTTGGTTTTCGATTTGAGCGTCAACTCCGAGTAAAGTTCATCTAAATTCATAGGCGGACAGTCTAGGAAAAAACCGGCGGCTGGCAATTCGATTCAACCGCCACCGATGACAATTTGCCGCCGTTAATGCGGAGGTTAAGCGAAACCAATTCCGCTTGCGGCGTTTGCAGTCGCGGAGCGACGGCCGGAAATTAGCCAGCTACGAAGTGGCTGGTCGCGCAGCCGTCCAATATGCCCGTCCTGAAAGGACGATGGATTCCACCGTCCCTTCAGGACGGATTTCGTTTGGTTCGTTGAACCAGACACTCGCGTGTCTGGCTAATTTCCGGTTGTCCCTGCCGGGACGAAAAAACGGACTTGTCGCCGGGGCGGGCGGAGTTACAGTCGAAGCAGTCATGAAAACGCTTTCCAGAAAAGGGAAAGTCAGCGGACTCACGCTGCTTGAAGTGCTTATTGTGCTGGCTGTGCTATTCGTTTTGGCAGCTCTTCTTTTGCCAACTTTGAGCGGCTCTCGCAAAGCGACTGTTCCATTATGCATGAGTAATCAAAAGCAAATAGCTCTTGGACTCATCATGTTTAATGACGATCACGCTGGAAAATATCCGTGGCAAATTTCAGCCACGAACGGTGGCTCATTCGAATCTATTTCAAACAATCAAGCGTTTCCGCATTTCCGAGCGTTATCAGAATATTTTGGTAAACAGACAACCATCTTTGTATGTCCAACTGACGACGCCAGACACATGGCCACAAATTATTCGCAGATACTTGATGAAAACATCAGCTATTTTCTAAATTTAGATGCGACGACAAATAGCCGTGCTATTTTTGGTGGCGAACGACATTTGGAAGTCAATGGCAAGGCCATAAATTCTGGCTTATTTGTCTATTCAACCAATTTAGTTTTGAATTGGACTCACGAATTGCATGGCAAAGTTCAAAACGGGCCAATCGGAGGATTATCTTTCGCTGACGGCCATGTTCAATTCACAAGAATTGCAGATTTGAATTCCTCTTTCAGAAATCAGCGGCTTGCCACAAACTACATCGTTGTTCCTTAAATTTATTTTCCTTTGCCGTCTTCCCGCGAAATTTTCTCGCCCGCAATTCATTTTCTCGGTTTAATCTCCACCACATGAAGAAGCAAAAAGCTTACGCCGCCGCCGGCGTGGCCGCTTCCCGGTTCCGCAGGAACCTTTGACAATAGCCCGCAGTTTCAACTGCGGGTAAAGTTCGGAATTGCCAAAGTCCCGCAGGGACGGCTGAATAACGCCATGTCCTACGTCAGCGCCTATTTCCATTGCGTCTTCAGCACCAAGGAACGCCGTCCGCTTATCACGCCGCAACTGCGTGAACGGCTCTGGCCGTTCCTCGGCGGCATCGCCCGTCAAAACAAAATGAAGGCCATCGAGGTTGGCGGCGTGGAAGATCACGTCCACATCCTGCTTTCGCTGCCCGCCACAATGCCGGTCTCCAAAGCACTGCAACTCATCAAGGGCGGTTCTTCCAAATGGATTCACGAAACCTTTCCCGACCAGCGCGGATTTGCGTGGCAGGAAGAATACGGCGCGTTCAGCGTCAGCGTATCGCAGCTGGACAAGACCATTGAATATATTCGCGGACAGGAAGCGCATCATCGGAAGATGACGTTTCAGGAGGAATTTCTGGCGCTGCTGAAGAAACACCGCATTGAATATGACGAACGGTATTTGTGGAAATGAATTTCAACCGTCCCGGTGGGACTGATGGCCTGGCGCAAGCACCCCGCAGTTGAAACTGCGGGCTATTTTCGGGATGTCCCGGTGGGACAAGCAGCCATGCCAAATCAGATTTCCATCCACCGGGCTGTTTCCCGGTTCCGAAGGAACCTATGACAATAGCCCGGCATTTCAATGCCGGGTTGAATCCACAAAACAATCACCCGTCCCGAAGGGACGACCGAAGTTAAGAGAAATGGAAGCCGCGCAATATTTGGTCAGCCGTCCCGGTGGGACTCATTCACCTTCCCGCGCTACCCGGCGTTGAAACGCCGGGCTATTGTCGGGATGTCCCGTTGGGACAACGCAAAGATTGGACGCAACACCGAACGAAATTTTCTCGCCCGCCATCCCGTTTTTCGGTTTAATCTGCGCCACATGAAGAAGCAAAAAGCTTACGCCGCCGCCGGCGTGGACATTGATCTCGGCAACAAAGTCAAGGCCACCCTGCCCCAGTTGCTCGCCAGCACGCATCGCAAAGAAGTGCTCGGCAAAGTCGGCGGCTTCGGCGGCCTGTTCGCGCTCGATCTCAAGAAATACAAAGAGCCCATCCTCGTCTCCTCCGTGGACGGCGTCGGCACCAAGCTCAAGCTCGCGTTCGCCCTCGACAAGCACGACACCATCGGCGCGGACCTCGTGAACCATTGCGTGGATGACATCGCCGTGCTCGGCGCGGAACCGCTGTTCTTCCTCGATTATCTCGGCACCGGCAAATTGGAGCCGCATGTGTTCACGGACATTATCAAGGGTTTCGCCCGCGCCTGCGCGCAAAATAATTGCGCGCTCATCGGCGGCGAGACCGCGCAGATGCCGGGCTTTTATCAAGCCGGCGAATACGACGTGAGCGGCACAATCGTCGGCGTGGTGGAAAAATCCCGCATGCTCAACGGCCAGAAAACCATCAAGCGCGGCGACGTGGTCATCGGCATCGAATCGAGCGGCCTGCACACGAACGGCTATTCGCTCGGGCGCAAAATTTTCTTCGAGCAACTCGGCTACAAACCTTCGAGCAAAGTTCCCGGCCTCAAGAAATCCATCGGCGAAGAATTGTTGGCGGAACACATCAGCTACGGTCCGCTCGTGCAGAAGCTGCTCAAGAAGTTCAACCTCGTCGGCAAGCCGAACTCGGTCAAGGCCTTCGCGCATATCACCGGCGGCGGTTTCGTGGACAACATCCCGCGCGTGTTGCCGAAGTCGCTCGACTGCGTCATCAAGAAAGGTTCGTGGGACATGCTGCCGATCTTCCAGATCATCAAAGAAAAAGGCGGCGTGCCGGAAGAAGAACTCTATCAGGTCTTCAACATGGGCATCGGCATGGTGGGCATCGTCTCCGGCGAAAAAGCGGATGCCGTGCTGAAATTCATCAAGCGTCAGAAGCACAACGCCTGGATCATCGGCGAAGTCGTCAAAGGCAAGGGCGTGGCGCGGGTGGAATAGCCTATGTCTTTTAGCAGCGCAAGTCGGGCATCTGCTGGTGGAATGGCAATTAATTGGGCCGTCAACAGCTTTGTCATTGTGCTACTTTTCTCAATCGTTCTTGGTTTGCAGGAATTGCCAGCAGTTTCATTTTCAAAAGGTTTGGTAATTATTGGAACCTTTGCAATCACCTTGCATAGCCTAGTTATTTGGCTGTTCTCCCGGTCAACAAAATGGCGCGTGGGTAAAACCGTTGATGACGGTGGTGCGGTCAAAGCTCTTGAATACACGGTTTCAATTGTTTCTTGGGTTCTTCAAGGTTTGCTTTGGTGGTATAACGCTCTCGATGCAACCAGTGTTTTGCTTTTTGTCCCAACTTATTTCGTAACTTCCTTGCTAATATTTCATGTTTTTTTTGAATATTTCCTCAATCGCAAAATAAATAAAAAGACGCTATTTTTACTGGCAGGAAACTTTTGGACGTTCGGGCATTACATTGTGATTATTTTGCGAGTTCGGGAAAATGTCGGAGCTAAATAAACTATTTCATGAAACTTCTCGTCATAGGTTCCGGCGGACGCGAACACGCCCTCGTCTGGAAACTGGCGCAATCGCCGCACGCCACGCAGATGTGGTGTGCGCCCGGCAACGCCGGCATCGCGCAGGAGCGCCTCGCCAAGAACGGCAGTCCCGTGGAATGCGTCGGCATCAGCGCGGAGGATTTGCCGAAGCTGCTCGCGTTCGCGCAGGAGAAGCGCGTGGATTTCACCGTCGTCGGCCCGGACAATCCGCTCGCGCTCGGTATCGTGGATTTGTTCCAGCAGCACGGCCTGAAGATTTGGGGCGTGAACCAGAAGGCGTCGCAGTTCGAGGCGTCGAAAGTTTTCTCGCAGAAGTTCATGGAGAAATACGGCATCCCGACCGCCGCCGCCGGCACGTTCTCCGATGTCGCCGCCGCGAAAAAATTCTGTGCGACTCTCGGAGGCAAGTGCGTTGTCAAAGCCGATGGTCTCGCCCTCGGTAAAGGCGTTTTGATTTGCGCGAACCAAACTGAAGCCGAGAAAGCCGTGGACGAAATCATGGTCAGCAAGGCGTTCGGCGCGGCGGGCGCGAACGTCGTCATCCAGGAATTTCTCGAAGGCATTGAAGTTTCCCTGCACGCGCTCTGCGACGGCACGACGGCGAAGATTTTTCCCACGTCACAAGATCACAAACGCGCGCTCGATGGCGATTTGGGTTTGAACACCGGCGGCATGGGCACGTATTCGCCCACGCCATTTCTCAACGACGCGCAGCTCGCCGATGTTGCCGCCAAAGTGCTTGAACCCTTCATGCGCGGCTGCGTGGCCGAGGGTATTGATTATCGCGGGCTGCTTTATCCCGGCGTGATGCTCACGAAGAACGGCCCGAAGATCCTCGAATTCAACGCGCGCTTCGGCGATCCCGAGACGCAGGTCTATCTCACGCGCTTGGAAAATGATTTGGTGGAACTGCTCGACGCCAGCGCGAGCGGCACGTTGGCGCGGCACGAATTGAAATGGAGTCCGCTCGCGAGCGTTTGCGTGGTGATGGCGAGCGGCGGCTATCCCGGCAACTACGCGAAAGGAAAAATTATTTCCGGCCTCGATGCGGCGAACGCGTTGCCGCACACCAAAGTTTTTCACGCGGGCACGGCATTGAAAGACGGCCAGTTCGTGACGAACGGCGGGCGCGTCCTCGGAGTGACTGCGCTTGGAAAAGATTTACTCGCCGCGCAAGCTGCCGCGTATGCCGCCGTGGAGAGAATCAAATTTGAAGGCGCGCACTTTCGCCGCGATATCGCCGCGAAGGCATTTTGAGCCACTCCAACCCTTTACTTTACGGTGCTTGTGACGCAATTTAACGGCCTCATGATGCGATGGATTTTTTGCCTGTTGCTGGCACTGCCGGCCGGCCTGCGCGCCGGCGACTTGGATGACAGCTTCCTGGACGGCGGCGTGCTGCGGGTGACGGTGAAGCGCGTTTCGGAAAATTTCCCCGGGCAGTTTCGCGCCGCGACCGCCACCAATTTTTCCAGCCTGGTGCTAGACTTGCGTTTCGCCAACGGCGACAAACGCGCGGCGCACGCGGCGGACGGATTTTTTGCCGGTGAAAAATTTCCGCTGGTCATCCTCGTTAACCGCCAGACCAGCGGGGCGGCCGGCCAGCTCGCGGCGCAATTGCGCGCGGACAGCAGCGGCATCGTCATCGGCGGCACGAACGGCATGGTTCCACCGGACATCGCGGTGACGGTGAATCCCGAACTGGAAAAATTATTTCAGGCCGACCCGTTTTCCGTGGCGGACGAACAGCCGGCCACGACGCTGGCGGCGACGAATGAATTTCTACCGTTCATTGACCACACGAGCGAAGCCGAGTTGGTGCGCAAAAAAATCAAGGACGGCGAGGACATTGACGGAGCCACCGCTTCGCCGCGCAGCGAGCCAACGACGCCCGTCATCCGCGATCCGGCGCTAGCGCGGGCGGTGGATTTGCTCAAAGCGATCGCCGTTTTGAAGCAATCGCGCGGGTGATTCCGCATTGACCTTTCGCCGCCAAAAATCCACCTTTTCCGTCCGCGTTTGGGATGAAAACGATTCTATTTCTTTGCACCGGCAATGTTTGCCGCAGCCCGATGGCCGAGGGGCTTTTCCGCCACGCCGTCAAAGGGCGCGGCGACTTTCGCATTTTGTCGGCGGGCATCGGCGCGGTGGACGGCCAGGTGCCCACGGATCATTCCGTGCGGGCGATGCGCGACATCGGTATTGATATTTCCGGCCAGCGCAGCCGCGCACTCACGGCGGAGCTGGTGAAGTCGGCGGATTTGATTCTCGGCATGACGCACAGCCACACGGACACGGTGGCGCTGCTGTATCCGAAGGCGGCGGAAAAAACTTTTCTGCTGCGCGAATTTGACGAAACGCTCGAAGCCTACGAAAAGGACATCAGCGATCCGATCGGCAGTCCGTTTTACACTTACGTCGAGTGCCGCGACCAGATTGAACAAGGCATCGTCACGCTTTTGAAATTTATGGAACAACACAACTTCCTGTCGAAAAATCAAGACCCGTCATCTTCGTCCGTCACCAACTTCGCGCTCGGCGCAGATCACGGCGGATTGGAACTCAAGGAATCGCTAAAAGCCTTTTTGCGCGAACGCGGCCTGACCGTCAGCGATTTTGGCGCGACCACGAAAGATCCGGCGGATGATTATCCCGACTTCGCCAAGCCCGTGGCCGAGGCCGTCGCCGCCGGCAAAGCCGAACTCGGTTTGCTCATTTGCACCAGCGGCGTGGGCGTGAGCATCACGGCCAACAAAGTCACCGGCGTCCGCGCCGCGCTCATCGGCGACGAAGAATCCGCCGCAATGTCCCGCCAGCACAATGATGTGAATGTCCTTTGTTTAAGCGGCAAAAAAACTTCCACCGAACTCGGGAAAAAAATCCTCGCCGCGTTCATTGGCGCGAAATTTGAAGGCGGACGCCACGAGCGCCGCGTGTTGAAGATGGACTCGAAGTTTGCGCCGGCCAATCTGCGGCTGGCGAATGTTGATCCCGAAATCGCCGCGGCGGTTGAACACGAACGCAAACGCCAGCAGGAAAACATCGAGCTGATTGCGTCGGAAAACTTTACCAGTCCGGCGGTGATGGAAGCGCAAGGCTCGGTGCTGACGAACAAATACGCCGAGGGTTATCCGAAAAAGCGCTGGTATGGCGGCTGCGAATACATTGACACCATTGAGCAACTGGCGATTGACCGCGCCAAAAAATTGTTCGGCGCCGAACACGCCAACGTCCAGCCGCACTCCGGGTCAGGCGCGAACATGGCCGTCTATTTCGCGTTCCTGAAACCCGGCGACAAGATGCTGACGATGGACTTGAGCCACGGCGGCCATCTGACGCACGGCAACAAGGCAAATTTCTCCGGCAAGTTTTTTGAGATCGTCCACTACGGAGTCGGCAAGGAAACCGAGCGCATTGACTACGAGCAGATCGCCACGATGGCGCGCGAACACAAGCCGAAGATGATCACCATCGGCGCGAGTGCGTATCCGCGCATCATTGATTTCAAACGCATGGGCGAGATCGCCCGCGAAGTCGGCGCATATCTGCTCGCGGATATCGCGCACATCGCCGGCATGGTCGCGGCGGGAGTTCATCCCAGCCCGATCGGTCACGCGGATTTTGTCACGACGACGACGCACAAGACGTTGCGCGGCCCGCGCGGCGGTTTGATTTTGTGCGCCGAGAAATACGCGAAGGAAATTGATTCCATCGTTTTCCCCGGCATCCAGGGCGGGCCGCTGGAACACGTCATCGCCGGCAAAGCCGTTTGCTTCCACGAAGCGTTGCAGCCGAGCTTCAAGGCTTACCAGCAGCAAATCGTCAAGAACGCCGCCGCGCTCGCCGACGGCATGAAGCGCAACGGCTACCGGCTCGTCAGCGGCGGCACGGACAATCATCTCATGCTCGTGGATGTCGGCGCGAAAAGCATCACCGGCAAGGATTCGCAGATCGCGCTGGACGAAGCCGGCATCACGGTGAACAAGAACACGATTCCGTTCGAGACGCGCTCGCCGTTTCAGGCCAGCGGCATCCGCCTCGGCACGCCGGCCAGCACCACGCGCGGCATGAAGGAAACCGAGATGGCGGCGATTGCGGACATGATTTCCGAAGTGTTGATGGATATCAAAAATGTGGACGCCGCCCACAAAGTTCGCGCCCGCGTGCGCGAGTTGACGGCGAAATTTCCGCTGCCATATTGATTGCGACCATGTTCAACGTCGGACAAAAAGTCGTGTTGGTGGATGACAAGTGGCCGGAGACGGTCAAGCAGCTTTACCTGCAATTGCCGGTGCTCGAAACGGTCTATGTCGTCCGCGCCGTGCGCGTGGGCGTGCGCGCGGACGAACTCATCATGGACATGCGCCGCGTGCTGGAATCTTCGCTGCTGCTCGTCGGCATCTACAATCCGACGAACAATCTCGGCGTGGAAGCCGGCTTTGCCGCGAGCCGTTTCCGCGCGCTGGATGAATTGAAGAAATCTGCCGTCGAAGAACAAGAAGCGGTGGTTTAAACCGCTAACTGTCGGCGAAATCTGAAGTTTTATTACTTGATCGGATACTGCCAAACCCAGTCGCCTTTTTTCACATCGGCCAAAGTTCCCGGTGAACCGCCGTCATCCGTTTCATTCCAGCCGACGGAGTAGAGCAGAAATTTTCCGTCCTCCGTGCGCCGATAGTGCAACGGCTCGCCACCGATGAGATCCTGCGGAATTTTTCCGATGAACTGCGGCGCGAGCGCGTCGAGCGTTTCGGGATAATTGCCGCGTGCCAACCGGTAGCGTTCGAGCGCGCAAACGATTTGGGCCTCGTTGGCCTTGGTTTGGTTGAAGGCAAATGTTTGAAGGCACCTGCTGTAACTGGGAATGGCGATGGTGGAAAATAAATCGAACAGACCGGGATGATCGAACTTTGTATCCAACACGCGGGCTTCCCGGTCGGCATTTTTCGGTGTCACCAACCCGTTTCCGTCAAAGAGACTGGCGTGAATCTCATCAGAGAGTTTACGGTAGTGGACGAGGTTTTGGTAAAGCCAGCCGTGCGGCACATAATCCCACCAGCGAGTTTTAAGACCACGGATTTTATCCCAAAGCGTTTGCGGCCGTTTTGATCGAGTCACGATCGCCGACAAATTAAAAAACTCACTCGGCTTGTGATGTTCCAGCCAAGAAGCGGAACCAGCCGGTTCACACGCGAACGCACCGATGACGAAGGGGGCCAAATCTATTTCCGCAAGCTGTTTTTGGAGCGCGGCCAGTTGTGATTCGTTCCAAGCGCGTGATTCCAGACCGGTCGCAAGCGTATTCACATAAAGCCCGGTGACCGCAACATTAATCATGGCCGAAACCAAAGTCATCGGCTTGCCGGTCGGCGCGGCTTCGAGCAAACGACACATATCGTGCATCAGCGTCAAATCCCGTAAAGCCTTGTCCGGCTGGCCGAGCAGCAACTCACATTTCGTGCGCTGCGCGAGCGTCTGCGCCAGACTTCGGACGGTTACAAAATTTGGAATCGGCTGCTTGTCTGGATTTGAATAATCGCCATCCATCCGCGCATAGGGACGCTTTAACGCCTCGCGGATTAAGTCGAAGTCCGGCGCGAACTGATCACTCCACGCCAGATATTTAGCCGATGCGGCTTCGTCCAAGTTGGTCGCTGTTGTGTCCGCATTGTGAAGCCGTTCACTTAGTGGATTGGTGGATGATTGCCCTTTGATAAACCACTCGGCCATTTTGGGTGCCTTGAAAAAATTCTGTTCATCCGGCACGGGCGGCGGAATGTATTTATTCCAGTCCATCACCACGCCTTTGGCTTCCTGTTCGCGCTGGTAATTTTCCCACGCGCGTTTGCCGCGCCAGTCTTCCTCGGCGTAAAACAGCGCCACCAGCGCGGCAAAGCCAATGACGGCAATCAGAAGTCGGCGAAAAATCCGCCGCGATGGTCGGGCAATCGGGATTTCATTCATGGGATTGCCACGCATTATCGCCAAAGCCAGAAACCGGGCAAACCATTTCCGTAATTTCGCGCGAAGGTTCGGGTTGGTAAGGAATGCCAACAAAATCGGATTTGACTTGGCTGGGCAAGTGCGCGATTCTAGCGGCGCTGACTACGAAATCCCCCTTGCCGATTAAAGAGTAAAATCTTTGTCGGTCGGTAAATTCAAATTGAACTTTTCCTGACGCAGACCGTCCAATGCGGGAACATTTTTCCCGCACGGCCAACTGCCAAGTGGACTTCGGGTCAACCAAATAAAATTTATTATGGCAAAAATCTCCACGAAGAAACCGGCGGTAAAAAAATCCGCCAAAGCCGCCGCCGAATCGCCGGCGGTGGAATCGCCCAAGGCCGCCGAGCCGATGTTTGAGCCGGTGGCGGAAACGCCCGCACCCGCACCCGCGCAGGTCGAGGCGGAATTACCCGCCGAACGAACGGTGGACAGCATCACCGCCGCCGCCACCGAGGACGCGCGCCGCGATTCCTCCCGTTTCGCCGGCGAATCGTCGCGCAATCTGCGTCCGCCTTCGGCGCCGGTCGAGCCGTCGCACGAGGAACCGCGCGAAGAACCGCGTCAGTTTGAACGACGCGGCGGCTACCAGCGCGACCGCATCGCCACTTCGATGAACATTGCCAAATTGCAGGCGATGAGCATGACGGAGCTGAACAATATGGCGAAGGAATACGGCGTGGAAAATTTCGGCACGATGCGCAAGCACGAGGTCATCTTCCACATCCTCGAAAAAAACGCGGCGCGCGCCGGCGTGCTGTTTTCCGAAGGCGTCATCGAGGTGCTGCCGGAAGGCTTCGGCTTTCTGCGCTCGCAGAGTTTCAATTATCTCCCCTGCCCCGAGGATATTTATGTTTCGCCGTCGCAGATTCGCCGGTTCGATTTGCAGACGGGCAATCTGATTACCGGCCAGATCCGTCCGCCGAAAGAAAAAGAAAAATTTTTCGCGCTGCTGAAGGTGGAGGCCGTGGACGGCGAGGAGCCGGACAAGGCGAAGGACAAGACGCATTTCGACAACCTGACGCCGTTGTTTCCGAACAAGCGCTTCATCATGGAGACCGCCGCGGACGAATTAAGCACGCGCGTTTTGGATTTGGTTTGCCCCATCGGCAAAGGCACGCGCGGCCTCATCGTCGCGCCGCCGCGCACGGGCAAAACGGTTTTAATGCAGAAGATGGCGAACGCGATCCTGAAAAATAATCCGGAGTCGTATCTCTTCATCCTGCTGATTGACGAGCGCCCCGAAGAAGTGACGGACATGGAGCGCACTTGCAAAGGCGCGGAAGTGATTTCGTCCACCTTCGACGAACCGCCGGAACGCCATGTGCAGGTCGCGGAAATGGTAATCGAAAAAGCCCGTCGCATGGTGGAGCACAAGCGCGATGTCGTCATTCTGCTTGATTCCATTACGCGTTTGGCGCGCGCTTACAACACCGTTCAACCGCATTCCGGCAAAATTTTGTCCGGCGGCGTGGACGCGAATGCGTTACACAAGCCGAAAAGATTTTTCGGCGCGGCGCGCAACATCGAAGAAGGCGGTTCGCTCACCATCATGGCGACCGCTCTCGTAGATACCGGCAGCCGCATGGACGAAGTCATCTTTGAAGAGTTCAAGGGCACGGGCAACATGGAAGTCCATCTCGACCGCGCGCTCGTGGACCGCCGGATTTTTCCGTCCATCAACATCGAGCGCAGCGGCACGCGCAAGGAAGAGTTGCTCTACCATCCCGACGAAGCCAGCCGCGTCGCCATGCTGCGCCGCGCGCTCACGGGCGTGCCACCGGTCGAGGCGATGGATTTGCTGCTCGGGAAACTCAAGAAGACGAAGAGCAACATCGAATTCCTGCTCAACATGTCCATCGGCTGAGCGCCGAAACCGGTTTGACCATTCCTATTTTGTCGGCGGCGTGACAATTTTTGGCCGTAGAAAGCCAAAGAAAGTTTCGCACCGCGAAGGAAATTTCATTACCTTGACGGCATTGAAATGAAAAGTTTCGCCTTCGCCACCATGCTGCCGCTGTCAGCGGCGGCTGTTCTGTGTTTCCTGACCGGCTGCGGCCGTGACGATGTCAAAGTCTACAAGGTTGACGCCAACGACACGGTCGCCACGCCACCACCCGCTGCCGAGTCTGCCGCCATGCCCGCGTCCATGCCCGCCGGACTGGCGGCGCCGGACAACAGCGGTCTGCCCAAACTGAAATACACATTGCCGGACGGCTGGAAGGAAAAGGCGCTGACGCAATTGCGCGTCGCGAGTTTTGAAATTTCTGGAAACGGCCAGACGGCGGATGTCAGCGTGATTCCCCTCGGCAGCATGTCTGGCGGCGATGCCGCCAATGTGAACCGCTGGCGCGGACAGGTCGGCCAAGCGCCGTTGGATGAAACGGAGTTGAAAAAAATTGTCGAGTCAGTCGAAATCGCCGGCCAGCCGGGCGAGCTTTACGACATCGCCGGCACGAGCCCCGGCAGCGGTGATGCCGCGCGGATTCTCGGCGGCATTTTGCACGGCGACACGGCGACTTGGTATTTCAAGATGATGGGCAACGCCGACTTGGTGGAAAAACAGAAAGCCAACTTCACCGCGTTTTTGAAATCGGTTTCCTTCGACCAGTCCGCTGCGCCAGCGGCCATGGATGCGAGCCAGTTGCCGCCGTCGCATCCCGATATTTCCGGAATGAGTGCCGCGCCGATGACGGCGAATACCGCCGACAAACCGACTTGGACGATTCCGGTAGACTGGAAGGAAGGTCCGCTCGCGCAATTTCTCGTGGCAAAATTCATCATCGGCAGCGGCGACGCCACGGCGGCGGTCAATGTAAGCCAACTCGCTGGCGACGGTGGCGGTTTGCTACCGAACATCAATCGCTGGCGCGCGCAACTCGGACTGACGCCGACCACCGAGGATGAAATCGCGAAGCTGCCGACGATTGACGCGTCCGGCGCGAAGGCGACGCTGGTGGAAATTTCCGGCACGGACGCGCGCGCTGGCAAGCCGGCAAGCCTCGTCGGCCTGGTGCTACCGCTCGGCGGACAAACCTGGTTTTACAAAATGATGGGCGACGCAACCGTGGTGGCGCAGCAGAAGGACGCGCTCATCAAGTTTGTCAATTCAGCCAATTATCCGGCGCAATAAAAACCGCACCGCTCGCCATGAAAAAAACCGTCGAATTTTTCTGCTCCCTAAAACTCACCGTCGCGCTGCTGGCGTTTTCCATCGTGCTCGTGTTCGTCGGCACGCTGGCGCAGGCGGACGAGGGGCTTTACGGCGCGCAGGCGCATTATTTCAAGCAGTGGATTGTGCTCGGCGCGCACATGTTCGGACACAAAGTTCCGCTGATTCTGCCCGGTGGCTACCTGCTCGGCGTGCTGCTGCTCGTAAATCTCGTCTGCGCGCACATTTACCGCTTTCAACTCACGACCAAAAAAATCGGCATCCAGCTCGCGCACGCGGGCGTAATCGTTTTGCTCGTCGGCCAACTTTCGACGGACTTGCTTTCGCGCGAGTTGCAGATGCATTTCACCGAGGGTCAGTTGCGCAATTATTCGGACAGCGCGACAGATTATGAATTGATTTTCCTCAACGGCGACACGGTAACGGCCATCGCCGAAAAGTCGCTGAAGCCGGGCACGGAAATGCAGATCGCGAGCCTGCCGTTCGCTATTTGCGTGAAAGAAAACTGGCACAATTCCGATTTGAATTTCCGCGCGCCGATGCTGCAAAACGCGCCGCCGCTGACGACGAACGGCGTCGCGTTGAGTTTTGATTTCCGCAAGGTGGACGATGTGAAGACGATGGATGCGCGGAATGTGCCGACGGCGGTGCTGGAATTCCGCACGCCGGCCGGCTCGCTCGGCATCTGGGTCGCGAGCGATTGGGCCGGTGACGCGGCGCTCGTCGAAGCCGTCCGCAATGGCTACGCGCAGATGGGCGCGGGCATGGCGCAAAGCATTGCCACCAAACTCACCGCGCCGCAGAGCGTCACGGTGGACGGGAAGAAATTCACCTTCAACATCCGCCCGCTGCGTGTCTACCATCCGTTTTCGCTCACGCTGCTGAAGGCGACGCACACGGTTTATCCCGGCACGGACATTCCAAAGGATTTTCGCAGCCGCGTGCGCATTGACAATCCGTCGGCGCACGAGCAGCGCGAGGTGGAAATTTCCATGAATCATCCGCTGCGCTACGGCGGCTACACTTACTACCAATACCAGATGGACGCCGGTCAGGTCGCGCAACAGGCCGGTCGCACGCCGTCGTCCGTGCTGTCCGTCGTGCGCAATCCAAGCTGGCTCACGCCCTATGTCGGCTGTGGCATGGTCGGCCTCGGCCTGACGATCCAATTTCTGTATCACCTCGTCGGCTTTGTCTCGAAAAGGAAAACGCCATGAACAAAATTCTGCAAAAGTGGTTTCCGCCGTTCCTGATGTTGGCGATGGCGTTGTGGTTTTTCGCCAAACTGCAATCGCCGCCGCAAAAAGATTTTGCCTTCAACGAATTCGGCCGGCTGCCCGTCGTGTTCAACGGCCGCACCAAGCCGATGGATTCGCTCGCGCGCAATTCGCTCCTCGAAATCCGCGGGAAACAGACGCTCAACGCCGAACCGTGGAAAGGCTGGAGCGATCATCCGAAAATTCTTTCCGCGACCGAATGGCTCGCGAACCTGATGATGAATCCCGGCATCGCCGACGAATGGCCGGTGTTCCGCGTGGATAATCCCGATCTCGTTTCGCTGCTGAAATTGCCGGACGCCGACCCGGCCAAAAAATCCGACGGCAAACATTTTTCCTGGAACCAACTCCAGCCGGTCATTGAAATTTTTGAAAAAGAAAACACCCGCGCCCAGGGCGTGGAGTCCGCCAACCGCACGGCCTACGAAAACGCCATCGTCAAATTACACAACGGACTGATGCTTTATGTGCAGTTGAAAAACACTTTGCAACCGGCGGATGCACAAGACTGGCCGGCGGAGTTGGCGCAGTTTGAGCAGTCCATTCCCGACGGCATGGCCGCCGCACAGGCGCAGCAAGCCGGAAAGAAATTCGACACCAATGCCTTCGCCATTTTCGCCGGCGACATTTCTCGCTTTCAATTCATGGGCAGTCTCGAAACACCGCTCGTCCTGCCGCCCGGTAGCGGACGCGACTGGCGGCGCATGGGCGACGCGCTACTCGCCGCGCCGCGCGGCGAGACCATAGATAATTTTGTCCGCGATTATGCAAAGCTAGCTGGCGCGCTGGCAGCGAAACAGCCGGAATCCTTCAACACCGCGCTCACCGACCTGCGCTCGCAGATGATTCCGACCCAAGCCAAGGCGCTCGATAAATGCCGCGCGGAGGTCTACTTCAACCAGATGGAGCCGTTTTACAACGCGATGATTATCTACGTGCTCGCCGGGTTGCTCGCGATTTTCTCGTGGTTCAACTTGTCGGAAACCCTCCGCCGTTCGGCGGTGTGGCTCACGGGGTTGGCGCTGGCCATCCACACAGCGGGCTTGCTTTACCGCATGATTCTTGAAGGCCGTCCGCCGGTCACGAATTTGTATTCCTCCGCCATCTTCATCGGTTGGGGCGCGTGCGTGCTGGGTTTGATTCTGGAAAAGTTTCACAAGAACGGCATCGGCGTGGTCGTGGCCTCGGGCATCGGTTTCATCACGCTCATCATCGCGCATCACCTCGCGTTGGAAGGTGACACCATGGAAATGATGCGCGCGGTGCTGGACACGAATTTCTGGCTCGCCACGCATGTCGTCGCCGTGACCGTGGGCTACGCGAGCACCTTCGTCGCCGGATTTCTCGCACTGATTTATATTTTACGCGGCGTGTTCACAAAAACTTTGGATGAAGCCACCGGCAAATCTTTAGCGCGGATGATTTACGGTATTGTCTGTTTTGCCACGCTGTTCAGCTTCGTCGGAACCGTTCTCGGCGGCATCTGGGCCGATCAATCCTGGGGTCGCTTCTGGGGCTGGGATCCGAAAGAAAACGGCGCGCTCATCATCGTCTTGTGGAACGCACTGATTTTGCACCTACGGTGGGGAGGGATCATCCGCGAGCGCGGCCTAGTCTGCTGCGCCATCTTCGGCAACATCGTCACCGCGTGGTCGTGGTTCGGCGTGAACATGCTCGGCATCGGCCTGCACAGCTACGGCTTCACCGAGGCGGCGTTTAAATGGCTCGTGCTCTTTGTCGTCAGTCAGCTCGCGTTCATTGGACTCGGCCTACTCCCGGCGAAATGGTGGAAAAGTTCCAGCCAGCGCGCGGCAAACTAATTGAGTTAAAAACCATCACCACCCGCGCCAATCTTCACGCGTGGCCAAAGTGCCGCAACGTTTGATAGACGACCAGCGCCATGATGTAAGCAAGGCCGGTCATGTAGGCAATTTGGAACAGCGGCCATTTCCAACTGTTCGTCTCGCGGCGAACGACGGCGGTGGTGGATAAACATTGCGCCGCCAAAATGTAAAACACCAACAGGCTCGCGCAGGTCGCCGTGTTAAAAATCGGCGTGCCGTCCGTGCGCTTGGCCTGCCGCAACGTGCTGTAAAGCGACGACTGATTGCTATCCGCTGCGTCTTTGCCCACGCCATAGACGATTGCCAGCGTCGAGACGATGACTTCGCGCGCGGCGAACGAGCTGATGATGCCGATGCCAATCTGCCAGTCGTAACCCAGCGGCGCGATGACCGGCTCGATGACATGACCAATTTTCCCGGCGAAGGAATTTTGCAGCGACGCTTGCGCGGTCAGGCGACCGGCCGCGTCGCGCAATTGTGAAGCCTGATTGGCATCGCCAGTTTTTTCAACTTGCGCGGCCTGCGTGGTCATCGCAACCGCAGCGGCGGGCGGACTGGATTTCGGATAATAAGAAAGCGCCCACAAAATCAGCGAAATTGCCAGAATGACCGTGCCAGCCTGTTTCACGAAAATTTTCGCGCGGTCGAACGTGTGCAGCAGCGCCACGCGCAAGCCCGGCACGCGATACGGCGGCAGTTCAATCATCAGCGGTTTGCTTTCGCCGGGCAAAATTGTCCGCCGGAAAATCATCGCCATGCCCAGCGCCGCCATCACGCCCGTCGCGTAAGCGCCGGTGAAAACCAGCGCAGCCTTCAACGGCGAGTGCGGAAACAGCAGCGCCGTGATCATCGCGTAAACGGGAATGCGCGCCGAACACGCCATCAGCGGTGTGACCAGAATCGTCACCAACCGGTCGCGCGGATTTTCGATGACGCGGGTGGACATGATTGCCGGAATTGCACACGCATGCGCCGAGAGCAGCGGCACAAACGCCTTCCCCGGCAGGCCGAGCTTGCGCATGATTTTGTCCATCACGAACGCCGCCCGCGACAGATAACCGGTGTCTTCCAACAGCGACAGCGCGAAAAATAAAATACAGATTTGCGGTAGAAAAACCAGAATGCCGCCGACGCCGCCGACCACACCATCCGACACGAGACTTTGCAAATCACCCGCTGGCAAAATGGAAGCCGTCCATGATTTTATGCCCGCAAAAGCGTGGTCAATCAGCTCCATCGGAATTTGTGCCGCCCAGAAAATCAACGCGAACAGCGCCAGCATCACGACGTGAAAAATCACCACGCCGGTGACCGGATGCGTGAAATAATCATCCAACCGATCCGTCCACGCCGAGCGTTGAATGAGCGCGGAGTCCATGACGCGCGTGGAAATCTGCTCCGTCCATTCGTAGCGTGCCTGAAAGGTGCAGCCGGTGCAGCCCGCGCAGTTTGGGTCAACATGATCCACTGACTCCGGCATCGCGCCGGTGACCAACCGGTTTAATTCCTGTTTCAGTTCATCAACGCCTTCGCCGTTGCGCGCGGACACGGGCATGACCACGCAGCCAAGTTCCTCGCGCAACTTCGTCACGTCAATGTGGATGCCGTCGCGCCGCGCCATGTCCATCATGTTCAACGCCACGACGACGGGAATTTTCTTCAACTCCAAAATCTGGCTGACGAGAAAAAGATTCCGTTCGAGATTTGTCGCGTCCACGACAACGAGCGCGGCGTTCGGCGCGGTGTGTTCCAGTTTTCCCTGCAACGCATCGGCGGCGAGTTTTTCGTCCGGCGATTTACTGTCGAGACTGTAAAGTCCCGGCAAATCCACGACAACAATCTGTTTGTGGTCGAGATGCAGCCGACCAACTTTGCGTTCAACCGTCGTGCCGGGAAAATTCGCCGTCTTGGCGCGCAGACCGGTGAGAGCGTTGAACAAGGTGGTTTTGCCGGCGTTCGGATTGCCGACGAGCGCGAGCGTAAATGCGTTGTGGGAATGCGCCGCAGTTTCCGACGCGGTGTCGTGGCAGGCGCTCATGCGCAATTCTCTTCGCGCATCGCGCAATGGCCGGGTTGGCAAACTTCCACCGTGACGCGCGCGGCGAGTTCGGCAGAAAGACCGAGGCGCGAACCAAAAATTTTCAGGATCAGCGGATTGCCAGCGCGGACGAGCTCCAGCCGACGACCGATGCAGACGCCAAGCGTCTTGAGCCGCTGCGTGTCCTCGTCTTCGGTCGTGACACTGCGCACCACGGCGCAGACGCGCGGCGGTAATTCGTCCAGCCGGACGAGCGAAACGGGTTTGGCATTAGTTGTCACAGCTTGAACAAAATAGTCTTTCCTGCAATCCAGTGCAAAGTCTATCCGCTGGCGCGCGGCAGGACTGTTGGCCGTTTGCGGTTTGTTGTCGGCAGCTTGCGAAATTGATTTCGCGCGAAGAACACGAGGGCAGCGAAGGAACAGAATTTATCCCCTTCGCAACCTTCGCGTTCTTCGCGCAACACCGTTTTCAAATCGAAAATTGAGAATGATTTGAATACTAACGTGGTTTGCGGCACATTGGCTGCGTGAAGTTAAAATTCATTTTTCCCACGCTGTTGGCCGCCGTAGTTTTCGCTGGTTGCACCAAGCCGGACGCGTCCATCACGCTGAATCCGCCGCTGACCGTAGATGATTTGCTGCCCAAACACGCGCAGGCGAAATTGCCGACGATGAAACTTTATCTCGGCGCGGAAATACTCGATGCCGAGCTGGCACTGACGCAGGATCAGGAGATGACCGGCATGATGTTCCGCACGAACATTCAGGAGACGGACGCGATGCTGTTCGTGCTGCCGATGCCGCAGCGCGCGAGTTTCTGGATGAAAAACTGCCCCGAATCCATCTCCGCCGCCTACCTCACGGCGGACGGCGTGATTCAAGAAATCCATCACCTCGAACAGAACGATACCAACTCCGTGGTCGCCGCGCGCGATGACATCCGTTTCGTTTTGGAAACCAAGGAAGGCTGGTTCACCCGCCACAACATCGCGTCCGGCACGGTAATCACTTCGGAAAAAGGCTCGCTGGCAGATACGTTTTTGAACCGTCGCTGACCGCCGCGTAAATTATTTTTCCGCGCTAATCTGTTTGCGAAATTCTTTTTCCCGCTTACGATTCCGCCATGCTTTCGCTCGACCACCTCGCCGGATTGCTGGAACAAAACCGCACCGCCGCTTCCGCGCGCGTGCGGGAATTTTCCCTCGGCGGCAAAAAATTCGCCTTCAACACGCAGCCGGCCATCATGGGTGTGGTCAATCTCTCTGCCGATTCATGGTATCGCGAAAGCGTTTGTTTATCGGCGGATTCTGCGATTCAGCGTAGCAAGGTGCTGGCGGCGCAAGGCGCGCAGATCATTGATGTCGGCGCGGAATCCACGCTCGCCCACGCCGCGCGCGTCGGCAATGCCGCGCAAAAATCCCAATTAATTCCGGTCATCAAAGGATTGCGCGCAGCCAAAATTCTTGTCTCGGTCGAAACCTATTCGACTGCCGTCACCCGCGCCTCGCTTGAAGCCGGCGCAAACATCCTGAACCTCACCGGCACCGTTGGCTCGCGGGAAATTTTCAAAATGGTCGCCGACCACGATGCGGCGGTCATCATCTGCTACGTCGCCGGCAAGAATGTCCGCGAAGTCGGCGACTTTGATTTGAGCGCCGACCCGATTCCGATGCTGCGGGAATTTTTTGCGCGGCAAATCGAACTTGCGCAGCGCAACGGCGTGAAGAAAATCTTCATAGACCCCGGCCTCGGCTTTTACTACCGCAATTTACAGGACAGCGCGGTGCGCGTGCGGCACCAGATGAACATTTTTCTGAATACGTTCCGGCTGCGCGAACTCGGTTTTCCCGTCTGCCATGCCCTGCCCCACGCGTTTGAATTTTTCGGCGAGGAAGTCCGCTGCGCCGAGCCGTTTTTTGCGGTGCTGGCGGCGCTGGGCAAAACGGATTTGTTCCGCACGCACGAGGTTCCGCGCATCAAAGCGGTGCTGGACACGCTGAAAACTTTTTAACCGCAGATTACGCAGATGGACACAGATTTATTTTCTGCGACAGAGGAAAACGCCTTCTTCTTTTGATTGCGCAATCCATTCGCCGGAAACTTCGAAGCCGTGATGGTGAAGAACTTTGCGGACCAGCGCGGGCGTGTAGCGATACGAAAAGAAAAGCCGGATGGCTTCGCCGCGCGTAAAGGAAAATCCCCGCCCGCTGACTTTGATTTTGCGAGCGCGCTGAAAATGAAACCGCGCCATGACGCGCTGTAAACCCAGCCCGCCGGCCTCGATGGTGAAACGCAAATTGCCATCGCGCGGCTCCACGCCCAGATCAAACAGGAAGGCCGTGAGCCAGTCGCGCGTCAGCGGGTTGTCGTATTGCGGGAGTATCTTTTTCATGCCTGCGGCGTAATTTTTCCCCGGCGCAAGGTTGGCGCTGAACAACAGAAAATCATTGGGGCGCAATAGCTCTGCGAGTTTCGGCAGAATCTGGCGCGGCTCAAAATTCGGAATCATCCCGAAGAAGGTCACGAGGTGGACGACATGGGACACGCGATTTTTGACAAATACTTCGGGCAAATCTTTCGCCGTCGCCAAGTCGCAGACGAAGGGAAAACAATTTTCTGCCGGCACCAACCCGAGCGCGGCCTGGCGCGCGGCGAGCACCATCGCAACGCTGACATCGCCGGGCGCGTAGGAAACATTTTTGCCACGCCCCAGCAACTGATTCATCAACTGCATGTCTTTCTGTCCGCCACCGCAGCCGAGGCCGATGACGTGGACAGATTTATTTTTCACACTTTTGGCGGCGGCAATGAAAGCTTCGTCGTAAGTCGTCAGGCAATTTTTATCGTAGCGGGCGGGCGAGTGGGCTTCGTGCAACGCGAGCCATTTCTGGGTTTGCTTGACGCTGTCGTAGTGAAACTTGTGGTTCACGCGCCGCGTGCGCAGCGAGGCGAGCAAATCGCGCCGGACATTTTCGGGAAACTGGCTGGGATGAATCGCAACTTGGACGCTGGTAGTCATGCGTGATTATCTCTGCGGGAAAATCTGGTAGAGCAAAAGATAAATCACCACGCCAGTGACGGAGACATACATCCACAGCGGCCACGTCCAGCGGGCGATCTTTTTGTGCGCCGCAAAGTCTTGCTTCCGCGCGCGGTTCAAGGTCATCAAAATCAGCGGCACGATGACGGCGGCGAGCAGCGTGTGCGTCATCAAAATCGTCAGGTAAATCGGACGAAACCACGCGGGATTGAGAAACCGCGTCGGTCCTTGATGCAAAACCACGGCCAGCCAGACGTGATAAGTCAGATAGCACGCGAGAAAAACCACCGACATGCCGAACGCGGAAATCATGCAGTTGCGGTGGGCGATTTTATTGCCGCGCTTGATGAAGATGAAGCCGAGCGAAAGGAAGACCGCGCTCAAGCCGTTGAGCGTGGCGTTGACGGCGGGCAAATCGTGAATGGTCATGGCTCGTTCTCCAACTGGCGGACGGCTTTCAGGATTTTGGGCAGCACGGCGTTCGTCCAGTCCACGCCGTCGCCGCCGGTCTCAAAAAATCCGCGCAACTGCGCGTGCTTGTCCACGATGACGAAAATCGTGGTGTGAATGAACAAGTCGGCGGAATCCTTTTGTTCCTCCGGTTTCACCGGTTGCGCGCTCAATTTCAAACTATTGGCGGCGAGCGCGGCGATTTCGCCTTTCGTGCCGGTTAGAAAAGTCCAGCGGTTGAAATCCGCGCCAAAGTGTTCGCCGTATTTTTCCAGCACGGCGGGCGCGTCGAATTCAGGATCGGTGGTGAGCGTCACTAGCTTTGCATTGCTCTCTTTCGGCAGCGAATCCTGCACCTGCCGCATCTGCTGGGTCAGGCGCGGACACGGGCCGGCGCAGCGCGTGAAGACGATGTCGGCGACCCAGACGCGGTTCGTGAAATCGGCGAGCGTGGAAACTTGGCCGGCCTGATTCGTGAGCGTGAAATCCGCCACTGAACCGATGACGCGAAGCGGCGGTTGCAGACTGCGACTGGTCTGCCACCACCAAGTCACAAATGCCGCGGCCATCGTGAGCGACAGCAGCAGGTAGCCGACCCAAATGACGCGGGACGGACGCAACGGTGTTTCGGCCATAAAGTCCGTTCATTATAGCCCGAAAGAAAAATACCGCACCCGAAAAACGGATGCGGCTTTGGAAACGGAAAATGATTTATTCAAAACTCTGCGCCGACGCGCCGCCGGATTTGGACGCGAGCCATTTGTCGAAGTCTTCCTGGCTTTGCACGACGATAAAGCCGCCGGCCATCGCGGCGTGGCCGTTGCCGCAGAGCTGGGCGCATTCGATCTGGAAGCGGCCGAGCTTCGTGGGCGTGAAGGTGCAGGGAATCCGCAGTCCGGGAATCGCGTCCTGCGTCAGGCGCATGGCGACGAGCTTGAGCGAATGAATCACGTCCTTACTGCTCAAATAAATCAGCACGGGCTTGTTGACCGGCACGTGGATTTCATTGAAGACCTGCACGTCATCCTTGCCGGCGGGGTCGGCGGGATCCACGCCGAAGACGTTGCTGTCGGCGACGAGTTTCATATCCTGCTGACCGAACTTGCCGTCGAGGCCGGGATAGCGCGCGTTCCACGCGAATTGCTGCGCGACGATTTGAATGACCGTCGCGTCCTTGGCTTCAGGAAAATGATCCACATTTTTCGCCCACAGCGGGACGGCGACGCCGAGGAGCAACAGGGCTTCAACGCCGACGATGACCAGTTCGACATAAGAGGGAATCTTGCTCTTGGAGCCGTCGTAGCTGGCCTTTGGCTGGCGCGCGGCGCTGAAACGCCAGAGCACGTAGCCGAAATAAAAAATCCAGCCGATGAACAGCGCGACCATCAGGTAGTGAACCCAGACCATGAGGTCGTCGACGTGCTTGGCGCCGACGGCGGCGCGTTCCGGCAGTCCGAGAATGTTATAGGCAAACCAGTCGTTCATAATTTTACTTGGAAATATTTTCCCGTTCGGCAGCGGCGGTCAGCGCCTCGCTCTTGCGGATGGCGTAGATCAAAAAGGCCAGAAACGCGGCCAGCACCGTGCCGACGACGGCCAGCAGCGTGAAGATGCCCCAGTTCATGCCATCGGCCATCGGCGAATCGATGTTCCCGCCGTAGCACGCGGCGCAGGCGAAAATTTTCGCCGGCGCGAGCAGGGCGAATGCGAACGGGATTTTGCGGAGCGGCTTCACAGGTAGCTGACGTTTTTCAGTTTCCTCAAAAAATAAATTCCGTAGGCAATCACGAAAATGCCGGCGGCGATTCCGGTCACGCCCCAAAGCACGCTGCCCGCCTGAAACGCCCACGCCGCGCAACCGAACGACAGCGCGGTGAGCAGCGTGACGAAAATCAGATGGAAGGCTTTGAGGGACATGTTTGTTAATGGGAAACGGTGCCGGGCGGAAAACCGTTCGTCGCGCAGATGGTCAGACCAGCCAAGCCGATGACGAAAAACACGGTGAAGCCGAGCACGGTGTAGACGAGTTTTTTTTCCGAGAGCAAGTGCATCAGATAACCGGCGACGAGAAAGGCGTTCACCGTGGCGATGGCGAGAATGATGGAGACCTTCGCCGTCCAGCCGTAGTGCGGCAGGAACGAGGTGTAAATCATCAGGCCGGTGGCGCAGACAACGGCGGCAAAAACCAGCGCGCAGAGGCGAATGGTATCTTTCAGGCTGACGGGTTTTTCAGATTCGCTCATAAAATTTTCAGGTCAAATACATCACGGGGAACAGGAAAATCCAAACCAAATCCACGAAGTGCCAGAACAGGCCGGAGACTTCGATGCGGTTCGTGAAGCGTTCGGGATCGGTCTTATACATCCGGCTGCCCGGTCCCCACAGGTAAAAAATCACCAGCGTGCCGCCGAGAATGTGCAGCGCGTGCAAACCGGACATCGTGAAATAAATCGCGGTGAAGGTGTTGTGCCACGGCCCGTAGTTCTGCATTTTCTTGATATCGGCGGCGGGAATGACGAGTTCCTTGTGCTCGGCCTTCTGCGCCTCGGGGCTGCGCAAATCCATCAATTCCTTGCGGTCCTCGACGATGTGTCCGTGCAGGGTGACCGCGCCGGTTTTGTTCGCGAGGTCGAAGTCGGCGGATTTTTCCACGAGATGGCCGTCGGCGAAAGTGCCGTTGTTCAGCGCGATTTCGTAGTGCAAAAACTTGTCGCGGTATTCGTAGGATTTGATGCCCAAAAACGCGATTGCCAAAATCATGGTGCAGGCGTGAAAGATTTTGAATTTGCCGAAGTCGCGCACCTTGCACGCCGCCCACGCGAGCAGCGTAGTGATGGCCGAGAGCGCGAGCAGCAGTGTGTTGATGGAACCGAGCGTGACATTGAGCCAGCCGTGCGGCCACATGCCGGGTTCCGCGCCAACGCGCAACAAAACATAGGCGGAAAAAAGTCCGCCGAAGAGCATCACTTCGGACGCGAGAAACAGCCAGACGCCGAGCTTGGCGTTGTAAAGGCCGGTGTCCGGCCGATGTTCAGTTGTGTAGGGAATTTCCATGTGAAATCAATGATGCGCGGTGGTGGCGGGTGCGGCGCCGTCGACGGGTTCGTCCTGCGGCGTAAAATCTTCCGCGTGGCCGGGCGCGCTGTATTCGTAAGGCCCGCGCACGACGACCGGCGTGTGCGAAAAATTTCCGTGCGGCGGCGGCGTGGGCGTCTGCCAGTCCAGCGTGGTCGCGCGCCAGGGATTGTCGCTGTTCACTTTCTCGCCGTGGCTGATGCTCCAAAACAAATTGATGATGAACGGAATTTGCGCGATGCCCAACCCAATGGCGGCCCAGAGAATAAAGCCGTTCAATTGCATCACCGTGCCCGGCAGCGCGTCAATGGCGTTCGGCACGCGGGTGGCGGAATAGTTCACCGCGCCGTCGCTCATGCGGCGCAGCATGCCCTTGATACCCTGCGCGAACATCGGCATGAACACGATGTTCATGAAAGTGAACGAGCACCAAAAATGCACGCGACCCCAAAATTCATTCATCTTGCGTCCGGTCATTTTCGGGAACCAGAAATACACGCCGGCAAACAGCGCGAAGATCGTTCCCGGCGCAACGACATAATGGAAATGTGCGATAACATAGTAAGTGTCGTGCAGATACAAGTCCGCCGCCGCGAGGCCGAGCGGCAGACCGGTGAGACCGCCGATGCCGAACATTGGCAAAAATCCGAGCGCGAAAAGCATCGGCGTGTTGATGCGGATCGAGCCGCCCCAAAGCGACAGAAACATGCAGGTCAAAATGATCACCGACGGAATCGAGATGATCATCGTCGTCGCCTGAAAGAAGGTCGCGATTTTCTGCCCCATGCCAGTCATATACATGTGATGCGCCCAAACGATGAATGACAGGAAGCCGACGAACAGCGCCGAATACACGAGCGATTTGTAGCCCCACAGCGGCTTGCGCGTGTTGTTCGCGATGACTTCGGCGACAATGCCCATCGCTGGCAGAATCAAAACATAAACTTCCGGATGGCCGAGGAACCAAAACAAATGTTGCCACAGCAAGGGACTGCCGCCGCCGCTGGCTTGACCGACTGCGCCGCCGACGGCCAGACCGGTCGGCAGGAAGAAACTCGTGCCGACAACATTATCCATCAACTGCAAAACGCCGGCGGCTTCGAGCGGCGGAAATGCGAGCAGCAGAATGAACGCCGTCACAAACTGCGCCCAGACGAACCATGGCAACCGCATCCAAGTCATGCCGGGCGCGCGGAGCTGGACAATCGTTGCGATGAAATTCACCGCGCCGAGCAGCGACGAGGTGATGAGCAAAACCATGCCGACCAGCCAGAACGCCTGACCGTGCGTCGGAATCGTCGTCGCCAGCGGCGAATACGAAGTCCAGCCGGCCTGCGCCGCGCCGCCGGGAATGAAAAAGCTCACCAGCATCACCACGCCACCCAGAAAAAACGCGTGAAAGCTCGCCATGTTGATACGCGGAAAGGTCATGTCCGGCGCGCCGATCATCAGTGGCACGACATAGTTGCCGAACGCCGCGAACGCCAGTGGCACGACGCCGAGGAACACCATGATGGTGCCGTGCATTGCGCCGAAGGAATTGTAGAGATCCGGCGAAATCGCGCCGTGCGCGGCGGGCTGGCCGAGAATTTTTTCCAGCAGCGGGCCGAAAACCGGAACCGGCACGCCCGGATGCGCAATCTGCCAGCGCATGAGCAGCATCAGAAAAAAACCAAACAGCATGAAGCAGAGCGCCATGAAACCGTATTGGATGCCGATGACCTTGTGGTCGGTGGAGAAAATGTATTTCTGCCAGAAGCCGGGCTCGTGGTGTTCGCCGTGGCCGTGGTCGTGATGCGCGTGCGTCGGGGGAACTTCGCGGAACGGCGGAAACTGTTGGACGTTTGACTGCATAAATTTATTTCAATTTGTTGCCGACGAGCGCCGCGATGAGCAGCGGTAGGTAAATGATGGACGCCAAAAATAATTGCCTTGCGCGTTGCGCCGTCAGTTGCCGCGCGAAGCGAACCGCACACCAGAGATAGCCCGCGCCGAGAATTAGCGCAACCGCGAGGTAAATTTTTCCCTCCAGCCCGAATGCAAACGGGCACAGGCTCGCCAGCAAAAGCGCAATCGTGTTGCTCACGGAATGCAGCACCGTGCGACTGCCATCGGCATCCACATTAGGCAACATCACGAAACCGGCCTTGGCATATTCGTCGCGATACAGCCACGCGATGGCCATGAAATGCGGAATTTGCCAGAACGCCAGAATCGCAAACAACGCCCAGCCTTCGCCGGACATTTCGTTACGGGCAGCGGTCCAGCCCATGAGCGGCGGCAGCGCACCGGGAATCGCGCCGACCAAAGTGTTCACCCACGTCACGCGCTTGAGCGGCGTGTAGATGAAAAGATAACTCACGCTCGTGACTGCGCCGACCACGCTCGTAAGCGGATTCACCAGCACCGCCAAATAAACCAAGCCGACCACGGAACACGCGCCACCGAAAATGGCGACGGTCGACGGTTGCAAACGGCCGCTGGGCAGCGGGCGGCTGGCAGTGCGGCGCATCTTCGCGTCGTAATCGCGTTCGAGCCACTGATTCAACGCCGCCGCGCCAGAGGCGACGAGCGCCGTGCCGAGCAGCGCGTGAAACAAGAGCAGGTAATTCACTGCTCCGCGTTCGCCGAGATAAAAACCCACGAAGGTGGTGAGCAGCACGAGCGCCGTTAGACGCGCCTTGACGAGGTCCGCGAAGACCGCCGCCCAGTGTTTTTCCACGCCAACCGTCGTGTCCAATGCTTCCGCCGATGATTTCATGCTTCTGGTAAAAAATGCGAGGTGAGAACCGCGCCTAATTCTCCCCATTTTGTCATGCCAAAACAAAATATGTCAATGTCGTTTGCCACGGAATTAGATAGGACGATTCCTTAAATTAACTAGGTAAAACAATTATGCCGCCAGCTTCGTGCGCCGCGCCGACGCCAACCACCAGAGCGCGCCCGTCAACAGCGCCGACGCGCCGACCATGACATGCAGCGTGGTGACGTCCGCCGCCTTGTTCGACCAGACCGTCCACGCGCCGAGACCGATTTGTGCGATGATCAGCGCGAGCCAGAACCAGGCGAATTTCGTCAAGCCGTCCGCCGCGCCCAGTTTTTTCTTCGCCAGAAACGCAGCGGCGATAACGCCGAGAAAAATCGCGTAGGCGACGCAGCGGTGAATCATTTGTAAGTTCACTTGAAACGCGGTGATGGAATCGCCGATGGTGCCAGGCGGGCGCGTAGCATTATAGTGCGCGATGGCTTCGGGCGTTGTCGCCGGCCAGATTTTTCCGTAGGCGAGCGGAAAATCCGTGATGGCCAGACCGGCGTGCTGGTGGCGCATGGTCGCGGCGATCATCAGTTGCACAAAAATCAAAAGGGTGACGTAAAGCACATGACTACGCAGGCCGCGCGGAACGGCAATTGTTTTTTCCGTTTCGGAATTTGTCCACCAGCGGCTCAAGCACAGCGCGATGGCACACGTTAAAATCAGAAATATCTGAGCGATGGTGCCGTGAAAAATCCCCAGGGCAGCCATCCGTAAATCCACGCGCAGCCCGCCGAGAATTCCCTGCACGACGACCAGCAGGAATGCCGCGATGCCCAGCCATTGCATCCATTTACGCGAATCTTTCAGCCAGAGCCAGACGGCCAGAATCGTCGTAAGCAGGCCGACCACCGACGCAAGCAGCCGATGCGTGTGCTCATAAAAAATGCCGCCAATCCAGTCCTTGATCGGAAACAAAAACATGTTGTAGCCATAGCTGTTCGGCCAGTCGGGCACGGACATGCCAGCTTCGTGACTGGTGACCAGACCGCCGAGACCGATGAGCAGAAAGGTCGTGACGGCGTTCAGCACGGCGAACCAGAACAGCGCGGGATTGTATTTGTTGTTCATGTTTCAAAAAGAACAACCGCTGCGTTTATGTCACGCAGCGGTCGCGGGACGGAATGAAATTTATTTCACCTCGAACGTGAAGTTCTGCGCCGCGCCGTCGGCCTTCACTTCGACTTCGGCAGTCTGCGTGCCGAGCTTGCGGTGCGCGGCTTCAAGTGTGTATTTGCCAGCGGGAACGTTCTTGATGGTGAATTTGCCGTCCTTGTCGCTCATGGCGAAATACGGATGATCCACCACTGTCACCCACGCGAACATCCACGGATGCACGTCGCACTTGAATTTTAAGAACGCTTCCGGCTTGTCGAACGTGTAGGTCAAATCCGGTCCGCCGCCCATCTGCACCTGATTGGATTCGGGATTCGCCGTGGGCTGGGTGTGGACGTTGTGGACGAGCTGATCGGAATTTTTCACGATGAGCTTCTGTCCGGTCTGGATGGCGATGATTTGCGGCACGTAAAGCGCGCCCTTCTGGTCGAGCGTCGCCGGAGCCGCGCTCGCGCCGGTGGACTTGTCGGAAATTCCCTTGAGCGAAACAATCACGTCCGCCAGCTCGCCGTTCGCGCCGACGACGTAAAACTTCGTCTTCGGCAAACCAGCCGGATACAGCATCGCGCAATTCGGGTCGTCCTTGATGGGCGTCAATTCCTTTTCCGCCGGGGCCGCGCCCTTGAAGGTGATGGTGCCGGTGACATCGCCGGCGTGGATTTGCGCGGCGGCGAACAGTCCGAGCACGATAAGCAAAAGAGATTTTTTCATAACAATTTTGAATTTTTGAGCAGCCGGAAAGTAGCATTGCCAAGCCCGTCTCGCAAGGCGATTGTGAATTGTTTCACAAAGCCGCCATCACGCGCGCCATTTCCAAAGCGGTCTGCGCCGCCTCCGTGCCGCGATTGTGTTTTTTGTCCAAACAACGCTCGACGGCCTGCTGCTCGTTTTCCAACAGCAGCACTTCATGAATCACTGGCACTTCATGCTGAATCTGAATCTGCACGAGCGCGTTGCTCACGGCCTCGCCGATGTGTTGCGCGTGGGTCGTCGCGCCGCGCAAAATGACGCCGAGACAAATGATGGCGGAGAGTTTTGAATTTTTAGTTTTGAGTTTTGAGTTCGCCGCCAGCTTCGCGGCGACGACGGGAATTTCATACGCGCCGGGCACGCGGACGATTTGCACTTTGCCGCCAGCGCGGAGAATTTCCGCTTTTGCCGCGCGCAGCATGGCGTCCACGAAACGGGAATTATATTTCGACGCGACGATGGCGAACGTGCCGCCGGCGGCGCGGATGGATTTGGTTTGGACGGGTTTTAACATGCTTTAAGTTTAATTGTTCAGAGCAAATGCCCCAGCTTCTCGCGCTTGGTTTTCAGGTAGCGCTCGTTGTGCGGGTTGGATTTTATTTTGATGGGCACCTGTTGCGTGATTTTCAAGCCGTAACCTTCGAGGCCGACAATCTTGCGCGGGTTGTTCGTCAGCAGCCGGATGGTTTTCAGGCCGAGATCACAGAGGATTTGTGCGCCGAGACCGTATTCGCGCAGGTCCATCTTGAAGCCGAGCTTTTCGTTCGCTTCCACGGTGTCGTAGCCCTGCTCCTGCAATTTGTAAGCCTGAATCTTCGGCGCGAGGCCGATGCCGCGGCCTTCCTGCCGCATGTAAAGAATCACGCCGCAGCCGGCCTCGGCCACCTGCCGCATGGCGGTGTGCAGTTGCGGCCCGCAGTCGCAGCGGCGCGAACCAAAGACGTCGCCGGTGAGACATTCGCTGTGAACGCGGACGAGGACATTTTTCTTGCCGGCCAAATCGCCGCGCACGAGCGCGAGGTGATGCTGGCCGTCGAGCTTGGAGCGATACAAGTGCAAATCGAAATCGCCGTAGTCGGTCGGCAGCTTGATGACTTCAATCGCCTCGACCTGTTTCTCGCGCGTGCGGCGGAATTCGATGAGCGCGGCGATGGAACAGATTTTCAGCTTGTGCTTCTTGGCGAATTTCAGCAGTTCCGGCAGCCGCGCCATCGTGCCGTCGTCATTGAGGATTTCGCACAGCACGCCGATGGGCCGCAAGCCGGCGAGGCGCACCAAATCCACGGTGGCTTCGGTATGGCCGGCGCGCTGGAGCACGCCACCGGATTTGGCGCGCAGCGGAAAGATGTGGCCGGGCTGCACCAGATCCTCCGGCACGGCGACGGGCGCGGACATGATCTGGATGGTCTTCGCGCGGTCGGCGGCGCTGATGCCGGTGGTGATGCCTTTGGCGGCGTCCACGCTGACCTGAAAATCCGTGCGGTGGCTCTCGCGGTTGCGCTGCACCATTTGCTCAATGCCAAGTTGTTGCAACCGTTCGCCGGTGGTGGAGACGCAAATCAAACCGCGGCCATGTTTGGCCATGAAATTGATGGCGGCGGGCGTGGTGTGCTGGCCGGCGCAGATGAGGTCGCCCTCGTTCTCGCGGTCGGCGTCGTCCACGACGATGACGATTTTTCCTTTGCGAATGTCGGCGAGGACGGCCTCGATGGAATCAAATTTGGTTTTCATCGGCGCGGACAAACTAATCTGGAAGCCGCAAAATGTCACATCATTCGTGAATTTTATCGATGCTCGGACAAATTTTGCTGGTTGCACACTTAATTTTGGTTAAAGTGAAGAAGTATTTTTTCAAATCTCATTGGCGAGGGGTTGGTGGCGTCGAGGTTTTTCAAATGTCATTCGACCAAAAAAAATCAAATACTGACCGCCCGGCGCCGAATCTCTCCGCCGAGACGCATCATTTGCAGGAAAACCTGCACCAGCTTGACCGGCTCGCCAACCTCGGCCTCGTCGCCGCTAGTGTCGCGCACGAAATCAAAAACGGCCTCGTGGCCATCAACACTTTCGTGGAAGTGCTACTGGAAAAAGGCGAGGACAAGGAGATGACCGAAGTCGTGCGGCGCGAGTTGAAACGCATTGACGCGCTCGTGACGCAGATGCTGCGATTTTCATCACCCAAGCCGGCGGCGCTGACGACCGTGCGCGTGCACGAGGTGCTCGACCATTCGCTACGCTTGCTGGAACACCAGTTGAGCGGACGACTGATTGCGTTGAAAAAAAATTATCAGGCTGCGCCTGACACGGTGCGCGGGGACGAGGCCCAGTTGCAACAGGCCTTCATGAACCTGCTGCTCAACGCGGCGGAAGCCATCGGCAACAACGGCGAACTCACGATTCAGACGGAGACGACGATTGAAAGTCCCGGCGGCAAGCGGCTGAAGATTCACATCCGGGACACCGGCGCCGGCATTGCTCCGGAAAACCTGGCGCGCGTGTTCCAGCCGTTTTTCACGACCAAGAAAAACGGCACCGGCCTCGGCCTCTCAATCTGCCAGCGCGTCGCGCAGGAGCATCAGGGAACCATCGAAGTGAAAAGTGAAGCCGGACGCGGCACGACCTTCATCATTTCGCTCGCGGCCGAATTGTAAGCGTCCGAAAATTATTCCCCGACGAGGTGGTAGCGGTTCACCACATCCTCGCCCACGCTCGTCACGGGCGCGGCTTTCAAGGACAAGACCAACGCGATGGTGAAGTCTGGATCGCTGCCGGAGTTATTCGACACCCGGAAAGTCACGGCGGTGGTCCAGCTCCGCAGGTCGCGGTAAAGCGTGTAGAACTGGTCCTGCATGCGATTCGCCACGAGGTTGTAATTGTGCGTCATGCGCGCGCCCCAATTGTCGCCGAACCGCACAAAGAAAGTGCTGGTGACGAGATTGTTTTCCGTCCAAGTGCTGTTGCCCCAAGTTCCATTGCGCAGATACCAATAGCCCAAGCCCCAACTCCAGCGGTCGTTCGGCGCGAAGGTCAATTGCTCGAAGGCCATGTTGAGATTGCGGTTCTCGACATCGTAGCGCGTCTGCGATTCCAGCGTGAGCCAGGTGCGCGGCTTGAAGGCGAACGCGGAGTAAAGATCATTCCACCGGCCCTGACCGGACTTGGGATCCAAGCGCCAGTCGAGCAGCAAATTCCACGAGAGCAGATTATCGAGCTGCCCATCGCGCATCGTCTGGAGCGTGTTGCGCAGGCCGAAGCGGACGACGTTTTGCGAATCAATGGAATCAATGTTGTTGTAATCCGGGAAGGTCAGCGGCAACAGCAACAGGCTAGGCTGCTCGGCATCAAATTGCGGCAACTGGCCGGGCGGCGTGCTGGGATCGGGAACGTAAACATAATCCGCCGACGGCTCCAGAATGTGACGCAAGCCGTCCACTTCCAAAAACGAATTGGTCGCGTCTCGCCACAACCGCGAGGCTTTGAACGATGTGCCGACCCCGGCGTTGAAGACGCCGCGATACGTTTCGCTGTCTGAACCAAAAAGGAACTTCTGCCCGGATCCATTATCTGCGAAACTGTTTTTTGTCACATGATAATATGTCATTCGCCCGCCAACGCGCGGCGTAACGTTGAGCCAGTGGAAGAACGTCCACGGCAACGTGAGTTGATGATAGGTGTCGGCACGCGCGCCGTAGTTGGCATAAAAACCATTCGTGCCTTTGTAAAATCCGTTGGTGTAAACGTTCGCGTAACTGTTGAACTGCCGATACCAACCCGCCGAACTTTCGCTGTCGTAATAAATCGGCGTATCAAAAACCTGCTGGCGAAAACCGGTCAGCCGCACATCCGGCAACCGCTCCACCTGATTGAAAAAGCTGTTCACGCGCGGCGTGGCCAACCCGTCGAGGCTCCAGTTGTTCCAGTATTTATTTGCCTCAACGAACGTGCCCGGCTGCGGATCAAAACTGAAATCAGCTTCGTTGAAATCGTGCACCACCAGCGGATCGCTCTGATAATTCACCAGCGCCTTGAGGTTCAGATTCGTCGCGGGCGTGGCCTGCCAAGTGAATTTGAAACGCTGGCGGTTTTCGGGAATGTTGCCGTATTGCGGAAAAATATTCGTGCTGGTGTTCGGACGCGCGTCGTCGGCGTAATAATATTTCAGACCGAAATCGCCCCACTGGCCAAGATGAAGATTCACGTCCGGCCCCGCCGCGCCGCCACGCCGTTCGCGATAGTCCGCGTGGATTTTGCCGTCCGCGACGTCGCCAAGATACCAAGTGTAGGTGTTCAGAAAATACGCGCCGTAGCGGCTGCGGTAGCCCGGCGTGACAGTGAAATTATTCGGCCGCTCGCCAAGGTTACGCTTGAAATACGGAAAATAAAACACCGGCACATGTTCGACGAACATCACGGCGTTCCACATCTGGATGGATTTCCCGGGAATGATTTTGATGCGGCTCGCGCGAACTTCGTAACCCGGTTCCGCAGTGTCGTCCGTGGTGAAAAACGCGTGGCTGGCCGTATAAACCTTGTTGCTGCCATTGCCCGCCAACCCCGTGCCACCGGCGAAAATCGGAAATTTTCCCGTGCGAAACTGCTCCGTCCGCATCTGGCGGGTCTTGAAATTGTAATGGACATTTTCGCCAACCCAGAGTTGGTCACCGGATTCGATGCGCACATGACCGTCCGCATCCACATCGCCGGTCTTGGTGTTCACCGAAGCGTTATCGGTCGTCAGCGTGGTGTTGCCATATTTGATGTAAACGCCGTTCGTGCCGACGGCCGTGCCGGACGCGAGATCGTAATCCACCTTGCCCTCGACCGTGCCGGGAATGATCTGGCTCAACGACTGCACTTCCCACGATGGCGCTTCCTGTGCGATGACGGAAACGGCGAAAAACGCGGCAAGACCAGTCAGGACGATGGCGAAGAATGATTTCAAGCGCGGCCAATTAAACAGAATGACAAGCGACTGCCAAGCGGATTTAGCCGCCCGCGCGGACTGCGGAAAAAAGATTTGAGCCGGTCAGCCGCACGATGGGAAGCCAGCGGGAGGAGGTGAAATCCATGCCGCAGAAAATGAATTTATCCGCCAGCCGAGTCAAACGAGAACATGGGCATGGATTGAAGTCGCGGAGCGACGACCGAAAATAGCCCGCAGTTTCAACTGCGGGTGGTCTTACCAAAACCGATCAAGCCCCAGCGGGGCGGCAGACGGATGGCGGGAAATCCGGTCGTCCCTCCGGGACTGGGTTTTATCTGGCGCACGGAACCCGCAGTTGAAACTGCGGGCTATTGTCAGCCGCGCCTACGGCGCTGGGGTTGGCCGGTTTTGCTGGCCACGCGAACGGCGGAATAAGGTGTGTGCCGAGGAGTTACTTTCTTGGCGGAGGTCTTGTCGGTATTTTTACTGGGGGAGCATTTTTCGTGAAGACGATTTTGCAACCATCGCCATAACCTAACTCGGTTAGAACCTTTTGAAGCAGTTTAATGTTTCGTTCGTTGTTAACTAAAACAAGATAATCCTCACGCTCATGAGGATAGGTTACAGTGAGCGTTCCATTTGCAAATCGGCCTATGCCTTCATTAAGATACCCTTTAGTAAATGGGCTTTTTTTTCCTACGTTCTCAAGAATCTGCTCCCAAAAATCGACATCCGACAGAGTTGGTTTGGAAAGGATTAATTCGTTACCAAAACGCGCTGAACCCGTAAATTCATTTTGGCGCGTATCAGGAATATTCCGAGCGATATAGCTGGTTGTTTCAAGCAATTCACGAAGCATATCCTCTGAACTACGTTTTTTTTCCGGCTTTGAATCTATCTTAATCGCTATAGATACATTTGTTTCAAGATCGTCCCAAAATTTATCGAAAATCTTTTTTAGACGCGTTTCGTCCTGTTTGTTTGGTTCCAGTGCTTCATTGATGGATTTGACGAGCTTGAAAAAGTCTTCCTTCTCGAACATGGTATGCTGGAAATGCGATAACGGCCCCTCAACATCACCAATTCGCAAACCTCCAACAAGCAATGTATAGACAGACGCTTCTTTGACCGATTTTGAAAGCGCTCCCGACTCAAAGAGCAACCACGGCGCTTCCAAATTATCAGGAGTCAGGCAAACAATGCCAAAATTGCAAACGTCGAGTTCCTTGCTTACTTCCAGCGGCCAGCGTTTGCCTTTTCTGATGTCTTCCGATGAAACAAACAATTCGATGCCGTTGAAAATGTAGGGCAGCCAATCCCTCAAGGCCATTGCCACATTGAGGCTCGGTTTACCTGACCAGCTAATGAAGATTTTCATACCGCAGAAAAATTATCAAATTAAGAATCCTGTTACAAGCGCACCGGAATATTCTTCTCCTTCAAAAACCGTTTCACGTCGCCGACGGTGAATGTTCCAAAGTGAAAAATGCTCGCGGCCAGCACCGCGTCGGCTTTGCCGGCGAGCAGCACTTCGGCCATGTGTTCCAGCGTGCCCGCGCCGCCGCTGGCCACGACGGGGACGCCGACGCTTTCGCTGATGCGGCGCGTGATGACGAGGTCGAACCCGGCCTTCGTGCCGTCGGCGTCAATCGAGTTAAGCACAATCTCGCCTGCGCCGAGCGCCACGGCTTTCTTGGCCCATTCCACGGCGTCGAGGCCGGTTTCTTTGCGGCCACCGGCAGCGAACACACCCCATTTGTCCGGCGCAATTTTCTTGGCGTCAATAGAGACGACGATACACTGGCTGCCGAATTTTTCCGCGCCTTGCCGGATGAGTTCGGGATTGGCGATGGCGCTGGAGTTGATGGAAATTTTATCCGCCCCGGCACGCAGCATGGTAAACATGTCGTCCACGGACTTGATGCCGCCGCCGACGGTGAGGGGCATGAAGCATTGGTCGGCCGCGCGTTCGATGACGTCCACCATCGTGCCGCGTCCGTGCGCGGTGGCGGTGATGTCGAAGAACACCATTTCGTCCGCGCCCTGTTCGTTGTAACGGAGGGCGAGTTCCACGGGATCACCGACGTTCTTGAGGCCGCCTTTTTCGGCGACGCCAAATTGAACGCCGCGCGTGACCTGGCCGTCGTGGACATCGAGGCAGGGACTGACACGTTTTGCAATCATCGTCGGTAAAATGGCAGTTTTGTCGGCGAGTTGAAACTTTTTTTGAATTGCCGCGTCTCTCCACTTGTCGGATGTTTTAGCAAATAGGAATTAACTTTATGAAATTTCACCTCACAATTTTTGCCGCCCTGTCTCTAGCCGTGGTGCTGACCGGCTGCGTCAATCCCGATGGCACACAATACTACACCGGCTCCGGTGCGCTCATCGGCGCCGGATCGGGAGCGTTGATTGGCGGAGCGAACGGGCGCGGCGGCGAGGGCGCGCTGATTGGCGCGGCGGTGGGCGCAGTGGCCGGCGGATTAATCGGCAACTCGGTGGATCAGCAGCAACAGAGCCGTCTACGCCAGCAAGCCCCGCAGACTTACACGCGCGTGGATCAAGGCCAATCTTTGAGTATGGCGGATGTCAAAGCGTTGGTTCGCTCCGGCATCAGCGAGGATGTCGTCATCAACCAAATCGGCGCGACGCACAGCGTTTTTCATTTGAGCGCGAGTGACATCATCGGCCTGCGTGATGCCGGCGTGAGTGATAAGATTGTGAATAACATGATCAACACGCCGAACACAGCCGGGGCCGCGGTGACCGTCATCCAGCAAGCACCACCGCCGCCGCCAGCAGAAACGGTGGTGGTTGGGCCGGGGCCGGGCTACGTGTGGGTCAGTGGCGAATGGGAATGGAACAACCGCTGGGCTTGGCGCGCGGGTTACTGGTCGCGTCCGCCATCTGGCTTCAGCGTTTGGATTGGCGGTTATAATTGGCGCGACGAACGCGGTTGGCATCATAATCGCGGCCACTGGCGTTGAGGCGTCCGCGTCAAAAAATTTCTTCAGAAAGCTCGACAACCGCGCCGGCTCTCAAACAAGCCAGCGCGGTTAGTTTTTGCTTGTAAGTATCCGCCCACCACCGCAAGAATTAGCCACTATCGAAAGTTGAGAGGTGCGCTATGAAAAAAATGCCTTAACCACGGGTTTCTTCTCCGGTTTGTTTACACTCCTGATTACGACTGGCTGTCGCAGCGAAGGTCCGGTCGGCAGTCCTTATCATCCTGGCCCGGCAGCAGGTAATGCCATTGGTGTCGGCGTCGGCGTGGTCGCCGGCAATGTCGCCGGGTTCGGTGCGGGCGTGGTGCAAGGCACGGTTGCTGGCACGGCCAGCGCGCTGGATCCGAGTTACCGCATGGTGCGCAGGTGGAAAACGGAAACCACGGCGGATGGCCGCACGGTGCAAGTGCCTTACGATGTCTTGGTGGATGAATATGGTCGGCCGGTGAACGCGCCAGCTCCCACCGGCAACGCCGCGCCGCCGCCGGCGAGTAGTAAATAATTCAACCCCTTATCCTATGTTAAAAATTCAACTACCACTTATTATATTCGCGTCGCTCTTGAACTTCGGCGGGTTGCACGCGCAGTCCGCCGCGCCAGCCGCGAAGGAAACGCAACGCAAAGTCGCCATCATCGTGGAAAACCGTGCCGACGCGAGCCTCAACGACAAGGTTTCCGCGCTGGAAGACCTCATCACCAGCCGCGTGGCGGGCAAGGGTTTTGCCATCATCAACCGCGATGTGATTCTGAACGCGCTCAAGACTTATACTTCAGTGGGTGTTGCCGCCGATTTGAAATCGGCCACGACGGCGAAGGCCACACTTTCACCGGATCACGTCACCGCGCACACGGAAGTGGCGGAATCGGATTCAGCAAAGGTTTCCGCCACGCCAGACACTACACAATTGGACCAGAACTTGAGCGATAACACTTCGGCCTTGCGGCTCGCGCAGAATCTCGGCGCGGATTTCATTTTGATTCCGAGCATCACGAGTTACGGCACGGAAAAAAAATCCTACACAGGCAACGACATACAGACACTGAACGTGACGCATCGCCTGCGCGTGAGCTACAAAATCGTGGAAGCCGGTTTGGGCGGCGCGGTGCATGGCGGTAGTTTTGTTTCGGAAAACACGACCCGCGATTCGGCAAATTTGCAAACAGATAGCACAGACACGTTGAATTCATTACTAGATGACGCCGCTGACCAGTTGGCCGAGGCGATTGTGGCCAGCGGAAAATCGCTGCCCACGGAGGTCGCCAAGGCGGCGCTGGTGAGTTTCAAGATTGTCTGCACCATGACCGATCCGCGTCAGCAGCCAATTTTGATTGATTCTCTAAAACTCGACTCCGGTGGCAAAGTTTTTGGACCGAACTTTGCGGGGGGAACAATGCAGCCGTTTGATGTGACGGTGGAATTAGACGGGGTGGCCATTGGTTCCGCACCCGGCGAATTGAAGGCAACGCCCGGATTGCACAAGCTCCGGCTCTCGCGCGAAGATTTTCAAGACTGGACAAGAACCGTCAACATTTACAACGGCCAGTCGTTGCGTGTGGCGTTGAACATGAGCGAGGCTGGATATGAAAGATGGAAAGACACGTTTGATTTTCTCGTCAGCTTAGAATCGAGTCGAAAACTCACCGATGCTGAGGTCAAGCGGGTTGAGGGACTTGCCAAAATGCTCAGCAACAGCCACTTCAATGTGGATCACGCGAAAGAAATCAACATCACCGAACAAAAAGTCATCGGACCTGGGGCGAGTGCTTCAATCGATTCCACTCCGTCACCAGTTTATGTAGCCCCTCAATCCTACCCATCCGGGTCAGACTCGAAGTCGGATGAGAAGTCTAAGCAAACGAAGGATTCTGAACCGGATACCTCGCAAAAAAAAACTGGGCCAGGTGATCTTTTCGGCAACCATAAAAAAGGTTTTTGATTTAAACCAAATCAAATACATCATCTGATTTCATTATGAAAACATCATTGCTAAAAATCTCATTCGTCCTTGGCGGCATCGCCTTGCTTCCCCTGCTCGCTTCGGCGCAGGAGAAGGCCACCATCGCCATCTCGTCCATCAAGCCCACGGTTTCCGTGGCAGCGGCCGTTGCTGGCGGCTCGGCGTTGAGTTCCAGCACGCAAACGGAAACACACCAGAAGGACGAGTCGGTTGTGCTTGATACGAGAGTGGAACTTGGCCGCATCATCGAATCGCTCGACAGCCAGTTGATTGACCGCGTCAACGCCACACGCAAGTTTGATGTGTTGAGCCGCAGCGATTTGAAGGATGTCATGGCGGAGCAAGACTTGGGCGCTTCGGGCAATGTGGACACGAAATCCGCCGCCAAGGCTGGCAAGCTGGCGGGCGCAAAATATCTACTGGTGGCGACGGTGGATGATTTTCAGGATTACTTCGAGCGCGCGGTGTTTGAAGGCACGGGTCGGTCGGCAACCAAACGCGTGTTCCGCCTTTCCATCGTGGGGAAAATTTATGATTCCACCACGGGCAAGCTGCTTGAATCGGCGAATTTTCAGACCGGCAACGACGCGTTCAAGCAGATTCAGCAGGAGAAAAATTATTCGGTCAAGAACAGCCAGTTGAGCGATGAAATGATGGTGGGCATCTCCCGCGACATGGCGGAAAAAATCGCGACGCATGTGGCGGACGTTATTTTCCCGGCCAAGATTTTGATCAAGCGCGACAATACCGTGACCATCAATCGCGGCGAAGGCGCGGGCGTGGCCGAGGGCAACGTGTTCAATGTTTTTGCGCAGGGCGACGAACTCAAGGACCCGGACACCGGTGAGGTGCTCGGCCGCGAAGAGGTCAAGGTCGGCAAGGTGAAAATTTCGCAGGTGAATCCCAAGACATCACTGGCGGAAATTCTGGAAGACACGGGCATTGACAAGGGTGCCGTGCTGCGCAAAGCAAAGTAATCAGAAACCAAAACCAACAACCATCAGGAGGGTAACGTGACCAACACCGGAAAAGTAGTCGTGAAAAAAATCATTCAACTTGTGGTTCCCATCGCCGGAGCCGCATTGCTAACCACCGGCTGCCAGACTTACCAGCAGCAAAACAAAGTCGTCGTGTTTTGGAACCAGGGCAACCTGACCAACGCCGTGGTCGAAGCCACCAAGCAGGCGGACGAAAACGCCAAGAACAAGGACGCCATCATCTGGCGATTGGAGCAGGCCGCCGTGCTACGCGCCAACGGCCAATACGACGACAGCAACAAGGCGTTCGATCTCGCGCAGGAAAAAATTGACGACTACGCCCAGAAAGCCAAAGTGCGCGTGGGTCAGGAAGCGGGCGCGTTGCTTTCCAACCAGGCCAATCTGGATTACGAAGGCCGTTCCTACGACGGCATCATGTTGAACACTTACAAGGCGCTAAATTATCTCGCGCTCGGCCAGCCGGACAAGGCGCGCCCAGAAATCATTCACGCCTACCAGCGCCAGCAGGACGCGGTGGAGGCCAACAAGCGGGAGATTGAGAAGACGCAGGCGGCGGCGGAAAAGGACAAGGAAAAAGCCAAGATGGACAAGGCACAACAGGATCCGAAGTTTCAGGCGCAACTGCAAAACACGTTGACGAACATCAATGACGTCAAGGTTTATGCCGATTATGTGAACCCGTTCACGGTATATCTCGATGCCTTGTATTTCATGGCCAACGCGGCGGACGCCTCGGATTTGGAACGCGCCCACAAATCGCTGGAGCGCGTGGCCAGCTTTGCCGAAGACAACGACTATGTGAAACAGGATCTGGCGGCTTTGGATGGCTTAATGAGCACAAACTCCCAGCCGATTCCGCCCATGACCTACGTGATTTTTGAAACCGGTTGCGCGCCCATCCGCGGCCAGATGCGCATTGATATTCCCATCATCATTTCCCGCGTGTCCTATGTAGGTGCGGCTTTCCCGACCATCAAGCCGCAGGGAAATTTTCAATCCACTTTGACCGTGGCCGCCAACGGAACAAATTACAACACCAAGACGGTGGCCAGCGTGGACAGCATTGTGGCGCTGGACTACAAAAACGAACAGCCTATCGTCATCACCAAAACCATTGCTGCCACCATCACCAAAGCCGTGGCCGCCTACGCCGCGAATGAAGCTGCCCGGCAGGCCGGTGGCGACATGGCGGGCTTGTTTGCCCAAATCGCAACTGCGGCCTACGAAATGGCAGTCAACATTGCGGATACACGCACGTGGACCACGCTGCCCAAGGAATTTCAAGTGTGCCGTTTCCCTACCCCGGCTGATGGCGTGATCAATCTCGCCACGCCCAACGGCATGAAGGCTTCGCTCACGCTTACACCAGCGGCGGGGGGAACAAAAATTGATTTGACCTCCACGAACGTGCAAGCAACTTTGAACTCCGGCAGCGCGGTGAACGTGGTGTATGTCAAATCCATCAACGCCAGCACGCCGTTGCTGGTCAACCAATTTAAATTGAAATGAAAATTAAAAACTTGTTTCCTGTCGCCTGCGCAGTGGCAACGCTCGTCGTGGCTGGTTGCGGAACCACTGTCAACTCCGTCGAAAACGCCCAGAAGGACGGCCAGCGCACGATGGTCACCGACCAGCGCGTGGTCACCGACCCGTCGCTCAACCGCCATGTCAACGTGGTGGGCGTCAACTCCGCCATGACGCCCGGCGGTTTGCTCCGCGTGCAGGTCGAGTTGCTCAACCGCACCCGCTCCATTCACCACTTCAGCTACAAGTTTGAGTGGTTCGATATGAACGGCATGCAGGTCAACAACGTCATTTCCGCCTCCATCACCGACCAGATTGAAGGCAAGGAAAGCAAAATGATTTCCAGCATCGCCCCCAATCCGGGCTGCAAGGATTTCCGTCTCAAATTGATTGATGCCGAATAAACTTTAACCAACCAAAACATGAAAATTAAAATTCTACTTCCACTCATCACGGCCGCCGGCGCTGCACTGCTCACCGGCTGCGCCACCACCGATGCCCATTACGTCCAGACTGGTGACCGCGAACAGGTCATCAGCCTGAACCAGATTAATATTCAAGATTACGCCAATGCCGCGAACAATGCGGTCAACGATTTGTTGACGTCGGGCGTGCTCGACAAGGTTGCCAATCCGCCGGCCGTGGTCGAAATCAGCCGCATCATCAATAACACCAGCCAACAGATTGATACGGATTTGCTGACCAAAAAAATCAGCATCGCCATGTTGCACAGCGGCAAGGCGGTCACCAAGACGGTTGACGCCAAAGCCACCGGCTACCAACAGGAAAATGAATTCCTCAACGACCAGAAAGCCACCCGCCTGCCGGACTTTACGCTGTCCGGAAAAATCATCGAGACCGTGGATCGCGCCGGTAACACGCGCCGTGTGACCTATAGTTTTCAACTCTCGCTCAACGATAACAAAATGGGCACGCAAGTCTGGGAAGGCGAAAAAGAAGTCGGCAAGCAAGGCACTCGCGCAGCCGTTGGATTCTAATTTTTGCTCCAACTATTTTTGACAAAACGCCGGAGGAATTTCCACCGGCGTTTTTTCTTTTCCTGACGGTCCGGGATGATATATTGTGCGTCTGGTAGCCGATGTGGCGGAATTGGCAGACGCGCTAGACTCAAAATCTTGTATCCGTAAGGATGTGTGGGTTCGACCCCCTCCGTCGGCACCATCTACAAAATCGTTTTTTCCTTCACGGACGAATTGGTTTTCCCGGCAGATAATTTTTTATTCAGTTCAAAAAAAACGGGGGAACTGTGCAATCAACACAATTTCCCCGGCGCAAGAGTCTCCGAGCTTATTAATCAAAATTTCCAGACAAAGCGCGGACTGCGCCTCCATCACGTTAAGTTCCGCGCCAGTGCCAGCCTTGAGCTTTTCCCGGCTGTCGTCCAAAACATTTTGCGCCACCGCCACCGATTGATCAAAAAAACGAACCTGTTCCTGTGAATAATAAAGACTCCAATAGGCGCTTTCAGCACGAAAAACCGTCAACATCAACTGGCGACGATATTCCTGAAAGGCGTTTTCCGATTCGAGCGCGGAAAGGCGAAGCCCGGCGAATGTCGGCGTCAGGCCGCCATCTTTCAACAAGGGCTGGACGAGCGTGGCGCCGACAAACGTCTGATATTGCTTAATCCAAACGCCATTGGTCGTGGTGAAAACGCTGCCGTAGGGATTCACGTTGTTACCCAGATTGCTCAAGGTGTAGCCGAGCCGGATTTTCCCGCCAGTCGGCAAACCTTGATCAATTCCTGCGTCATAAATGGTGTTTCGCTCGTTAAAAAAACCTTGTCCATTCTGCGCCGCCTGTTGCTGCACGTTGTTGGTGCGGCGATTCGCCTCACGGGTGACGGAAGCGGTCAGTTGCGGTTCAAAGATACCGAGTTCCGCGCGGTTTTTGCGGCGGTTGACCTCCGCCTCCAGCATTTGCGCCTGCACCGATTCGTTATGCTGCACGACCTGTTGAAGATAATCCGCCAATTTGAGATCCATAGCGGGCGCCTCATTGGTCGCCGCCGCCGCATTTATGGGTGAAAAACCTACGCAGAACAATATGGTAATCGGCAAAATAATGCCCTTAAAAAAACTGGGGGGTAATTCCACACGGTGCATCAGAAAATTCTGGAAAATCAACACGCGCGGAGAGTATCAGGGTTAAATAACACGGCAACTTTTTTCAACCGGCTCAACCGGCTGGCCGAGAATGCAAACCGGAACATTTTCAACACGTCAGAGGTTGACGCCCAAACGCCTTCTGCTTGACCAGCAGAAAGCAAAACTGCAAAGTGCCGACTTTACGACGCAGCATGGCTTTCACCCAATTTTCCGAACAATCCCAAGGCGTCCAGCTTTTGCAGCGCTCACTGGCTCGCGGCCGTCTCGGCCATGCTTATCTTTTTACCGGTCATCAACTTGATGGATTGGAATCGCTCGCCCGCACGCTGGCGAAAACGCTGAATTGCCTCCAGCCGGTCAAAATCTCTGGCATACCAACGGACTGCTGCGACGAATGTGCGAACTGCCGGAAAATTGCCGACGACCTCCACGCCGACGTCCACTGGGCGCGGCCGGAATCAAAATCCCGCGTCATTACCATTGACCAAACCCGCGATTTGATGCAACAAATCCAGCTTAAGCCGACGGAAGCCGGCTATAAAATCGCCGTCATTTCCGGAGCCGACCGGTTGAACGTCCAAGCGGCGAACGCGTTCCTCAAAACGCTCGAAGAGCCGCCGCAGAAATCCATTTTAATCCTCCTGTCCACCGAGCCGTCGCGGATTTTGGAAACGATTTTATCGCGCTGCCTCCGGCTGAATTTCTCCGCCGAAACCGCGCGCACACTTTCCGCCGAGCAATCCTACTGGCTACAACAATTCAGCTCTGCCGCCGCCACGGAGCAAAAAAGTCTATTCGGTCGCTATCGGTTACTGGATTCGCTCCTGCAACACCTCAACGCCATCCGCGAAAAAGTGGATGAAACCTTGACCGCGCGTTCGCCGCTGGAAAAATACGACGACGCGGAGAAAAACCTGCGCCAAAAATGGGAGGACGAACTGATCGCCGGCATCGAGGCCGAATATCGCCGCCAGCGCGCCGAAGTTTTGCTGCTGCTGCAATGGTGGTTGCGCGATGTCTGGCTGCACACGCTCGCGGCGGGCGAGGAATTGCTGCACCTGCCGCAAATCGCCGGTGCGGATGAAGTCGCCGGACGCATTTCAACCAAGCAGGCACAAGAGAATCTTGCCGTGCTGGAACAAACTCAGCGACTGCTTCACGGCAATGTGCAGGAGGCGCTCGCACTCGAAGTTGGCCTGCTGAAATTGCAGATCTGACGCGATGAAAAAATTCACCGCGACGAAAACTTACGCGCTCGCATTCGGACTTTTTCTCGGCCTCTGCATCTGGAAATTTGGCAACCCCGTAATCCTCGACCACAAAATTACCGCGCCAGTCACGCTGTCGGAATTTCTCGATGAACCATGGCCGTTACACTGGGCAAATTGGATTTTTTTGCCGCTGGCAATTATTGGCGGATGGCTCGTTGTTCAGCAGAAGTTTTGCTGGCCGCGCTCAAAATGGCTCTGGCGGCTGCCGTTACTCTGGCTCGGCTGGCAGTTTGTTTCCGCGACCCAAACCGTGGATGCTGAATTGACGGCGGCGACACTCTGGCAATTTTCCGGCTGCGTGGCCTGTTATTTTCTCGGCATTTTTTTCTTTGCCAACAAAAATTTGACGCACTGGCTGTTGGTCGGGGTGCTGGCCGCATTCACTTTCTGCCTGATCCGTGCGGTGGACCAAAAATTGTTTGAGTATCCGCAGAGTCTTCAGTTTTTGACCGAAGGCGAGCGCTGCGGCTGGACGAATTATCCGCCACAAGCCGTTAGCACCATGAAGCTTGATGGCATTATTATCAACACCAACGGCACTGAGGTGGCGAATCCGCTCATCTTGGCCAAATTCCAAAAGGGACGTGTTTCCGGCACGCTGGTCTATCCGAACGCGTTGGCAGGAATCATCCTACTCCTCTGGCCGGTGTCGCTCGCGCTGGCATTCGGCGCGACAAAAAATCTCAAACCCGCCATTCGCAGCGCAGTAATTGCGCTGGTGGTTTTTCTGGGCGGCGCAGCGTTCTATTGGAGCGGATCCAAACTCGGCTGGCTCATTGGCATCGTAATTTGCGGACTATTTTTAATACGGCTGGATTGGGCAAAAAAAATAAAATTTGTCGCAGTGGCGGCAGTGTTGATTTTGGGACTGGGGATCTTTTCCGTCCGCTTTCACCAGTATTTCGCCAGCGGAGCCACTAGCGCTGGCGCCCGCTTGGATTATTGGCGCGCGGCGGTGCAGACGACGGCGGCGCAACCATTTTTTGGCACCGGCCCGGGAACTTTTCAGCGGCCTTATGCGCACATCAAAGCACTTGAATCCGAAATGGCGCGGCTGACACACAATGATTACCTCGAACAGTTTTCCGATTCCGGTCTCATCGGCGGCATCAGCTATGCCGTGTGGATTGCGCTGGCTTTGGCGGCGGTCGGCGCAAGAGCATGGCAAAAGGAAAATTTAATCGCCTTTGCCATATTCATGGGACTGCTCGCTTGGTTTCTCCAGGGACTGGGAGAATTCGGCTTATATATCCCAGCAACCGCGTGGGTGGCGTTCACACTCATGGGTTCGGCGGTTGCAGGAACCGGGATTCAATTCGACAAAAATCGAACCGTTGGCTAGGCTAACGCCATGAAGATTCTTTTCCTGAATGGTCCGAATCTTAACTTGCTCGGCACACGCGAGCCGGAAGTTTATGGACGAACGACTTTGGCGGATATTGAGGCCAAAGTCCGCGAACGGGCAGTGCAATTGAAAGTCGAAGTGGATTTTCGTCAATCGAATCAGGAAGGTGAATTGGTCAGTTGGATTCAAGAAGCAAGAGGTAAGTTTCAGGTGATTGTCGTCAACGCCGCCGCCTACACGCACACGAGCGTTGCTTTGCGGGACGCCATTTCTGCGGTTGGCGTGCCGACGATTGAGATTCATCTTTCCAATATCCATGCGCGCGAGGAATTTCGTCACAAGTCGCTGATTGCTCCGGTTTGCAAGGGGCAGATATGTGGATTTGGCGAAAAATCTTATATTTTAGGTCTTGAAGCTTCAGTTTTCGTTAACGAAACAGATAAATAGCAAAATTTTACCCACCGGGCAGTCGTTAGCTATTTCTAAAAATAGCTTGACGATTCATTGATAGATAAATATGCTTTCCAATAAATGAATCAATTCACTGCTTAATTCTCTCATTTTTCCTTTTAAATCTCAAATTAGTCAACTTTTCAAAAACTTTAACGAATCACTACTGTGGAACTAAAAGATATCAAAGCCATCATTGATTTGATGAAAAAGAACTCTATAACAGAGTTTGAACTGGAAGAAAAGGATTCCAAACTACGACTAAAGCGTGGAATCGCTTCCGGATCTATTGCTGCTCAAGGCGATGAGCCTACCCCAGTCTCTTCATTGCCATATCTCGCTCCGGTCGCTGCCTTGCCGGTTGCCGCTCCGGCGGCATCTGCACCCACAAACACGGGTGAAATAGATATAAAATCACCGATGATTGGAACTTTTTATCGTTCACCCTCGCCAGAATCTGCTCCCTATGTCGATGTTGGGACGGAAGTAAACGCCGAAACTGTGGTCTGCATCATTGAAGCCATGAAAGTGATGAATGAAATTAAGGCCGAAATGAAGGGTGTAGTTACACAAGTTTTGGTTGAAAGCGGTAAGCCGGTTGAATTTGGACAGGCGTTATTTAAAATTCGCCCCACTTAAGCGGACTTTCATCCACCTCATTTACCATGTTTGAAAAGATTCTGGTCGCCAACCGCGGCGAAATTGCCGTTCGCATCATCCGCGCCTGCAAAGAATTGAATATCCGCACCGTCGCGGTGTATTCGGAGATTGACTCGAACTCCATGCATGTTCAGATGGCTGACGAGGCGATTTGCATCGGTAAGGCGGCTTCGTCGGAAAGTTATCTCCGCATTGATCGGATTATCAGCGCGGCGGAAATTGCCGATGTTGATGCGATTCATCCGGGGTATGGTTTTCTATCCGAGAACGCCCACTTCGCCGAAGTCTGCGAAAGTTGCAATATCCGCTTCATTGGTCCCAGCGCCAGAGCAATGAGCGCACTGGAAGACAAGGCGGTTAGCCGCGCACTCGCCAAAAAAGCGGGCGTGGAAACACCGCCGGGATCTGAAGGCATCGTTGAAAATGAAAAAGATGCGTTGGCCAATGCCAAACGCATCGGCTATCCAGTGATGATCAAAGCTGTGGCGGGCGGCGGCGGACGCGGTATGCGCATCGCCCACAATGATATTTCGCTGGTTAAAGGCTACCACACCGCACGATCCGAAGCGGAAAAGTGTTTCGGCAATTCCGGGGTTTACATCGAAAAATTCATCGAGAATCCGCACCATATTGAAATTCAGATTCTCGGCGACACCAAAGGGAAAATCATCCATCTTGGCGAACGCGACTGCTCAGTGCAACGCCGCAACCAGAAATTGATCGAGGAATCCCCTTCGCCGTTGCTGGAATACAAATTCAAAAAATTGCGCGAAAAAATCGGCAAAGCCGCTATCCGCATCGCCGAGGCAGCGCGCTACACGAATGCCGGCACGGTTGAGTTCATCGTGGATGACAACGGCAACTTCTATTTTCTCGAAGTCAACAAACGCATCCAGGTGGAACATCCGGTCACGGAAGAGGTCACAGGCATTGACCTCGTGCGGGCGCAGATTGAAATTGCGATGGGCGAACCGCTGCGTTATTCGCAAAGCGACATCGTGATGAAAGGTCATGCCATCGAATGCCGTATCAATGCAGAAGATCCTTTCAATGACTTCCGCCCCAGCCCAGGGCGCATTGAAATGTATTATCAACCTGGTGGTCGCGAAGTGCGCGTAGACACGCATGCCTACGCGGGTTACACGATTCCACCGACCTACGATTCGATGATTGGCAAGCTCATCGTGCGCGGCAAAGATCGCCGCGATGCGATTGACCGTATGAACCGCGCGTTGAGCGAATACATGATCACCGGCGTCAAAACCACGATGTCATTCCAACAGGCCATCATGCAGGATCCGAATTTCCGGCGCGGCGTTTATTCGACGAATTTTGTCGAACAGCTTTTGGGTAGTGCAAGGCGCGAATTAATCGAGGAAAAAACCTGATTTAAAGTTTTTTGGCCGATTCCATTTGCAAGTCAGAAACGAATATACCCAGTCCAATCCGGATTTTAATTTCATTTCCCCCCGGAATTAAATTTGACAGCAGCGGCGCTCTGCTTATCTTCAAAAGACTATGGCCGACACACCTCTGAACAATCCGTTGCCTGGCACGCCAACCGGTGCCGAACCATTGAAGAAATCCACCGGCAAGGTTCAGCCGAAAAAAGAGACTGTCCGTATCAATTTGCCGCCCAAACCGACTGCGGCTCCAACCATCAAGCTGCCAACCTTGCCGCCCGGCGGCCCGACCGGTGCGCCCAGTCCAGTGTCTGTCGCAGCCGCACCAACCGCACCAGCCCCCGCGTTAAGGACAGCGGCCGCGCCAGCGGCTCCCGCCGCCGCCGCCGCTGCCAAATCTGGCGCTGCTCCTACAGCCGCACAAAAAGCCGCTCCCGTAGCACAGCGCGCCGCCGCTCCAGTCGTTCCTTCCATCAAGACATTGGACAAAGTTCTGATTTTCTCCGCTGCCTTTGCCAGCCTTGTTGCTATAGGCGGCGTAGTCTGGGTTTTTCTCACTTTGAAAAACGTTGTTGAAAATTTCTCCAGCTAAAAAATATGGCATCCCCACTAATCGTCACCTTGACTCAAGATAACTTCGAAACCGAAGCGCTCAAATCCACCGCGCCCGTGCTCGTGGATTTTTGGGCCGAATGGTGTGGACCCTGCAAAATGATTACGCCCGTGCTCGATGAACTCGCCACCGAGTTCCAAGGCAAAGCCAAAATCGGCAAAGTCAACATTGACGAACATCCCGGTCTCGCCGCGCAATATGGCGTCCGTGCGATTCCCACGCTGCTAGTCTTCAAGGGCGGCCAGGTCTCCGAACAGATGGTCGGTGCCAAGAGCAAACGCGATTTGAAGGCCAGCCTCGACAAGGCCGTCGCGTAATTTGTTTTCAAACCAACCGGCAAGGCGGATTTTCCCGCTTTGCCGGTTTTTATTTTCCGCTAACTTCCCCGCATGACTTTGTCTGAAATTTTGTCGAACGAGGAACTCCGCCAGCACGAATTCCCCGTCGCGAAAAATAAAATTTTTCTCGCGCACGGCGGCGTCTGCGCGCTGCCGCGCCGCGTCGCGCAGGCGATGGCTGATTGCGCGCACGGCGGCACGCTCGGCGATCAGGAAGCCTTCGTTATGCGCAAAATCGCGGACGCGCGAAAAGCCGGTGCAAAATTATTAAGCTGCTCGCCCGACGAAGTTTCGCTCGTCGGGCCGACCTCGCTGGCGTTGAGTTTTGTCGCCGCCGGACTGAATTTCCGCAAAGGCCAGAACATCCTGATTTACCATGACGATTATCCGTCCAACGTATATCCCTGGATGGCGCTCGCCGAAAAGGGCGTGAAAGTCCGCCTGATGAACATCCGCCACCTTGGCGTCATCCGCGCGGTGGACGTCATGGGGCAGGTGGACGAGGACACCAAACTCGTCGCGCTCGCCTCCAATCATTTCATCAGCGGCTACCGCCTCGACCACGACGCCATCGGCAAATTTCTGCGCGAGCGCGGCATCCTTTTTTGCCTCGACGCCATCCAGACGCTCGGCGTGTTTCCGACCGACGTGGCGAACGTGGATTTTCTCGCCGCCGATTCGCACAAATGGCTGCTCGGCCCGTGCGGCGCGGGTTTGTTCTACGTCAAAAAAGATTTGCAGGAAAAACTGAATCCGCCCGTCTACGGCTGGCACAACGTGCGCAATCCGAATTTTGTCGCGCAGGAAAAAATCGAGTTTCGCGGCGGCGCGGCAAAATTTGAAGCGGGCACGCACAACCTCGTCGGCCTCGCCGGCCTGCTGGCTGCGATGGAATTGGCGCTGGAAATCGGCGTGGAAAACATCGCCGCCGAACTGCTCCGCAAACGCGCGTGGCTGGTGCCGGCGTTGCAGGCCAAGGGCTACACCGTGTTGAACGCCGAGCCAAAGCCGGTCAACGCCAGCGGCATCACTTCGTTTTTTGCGCCGGAAAAAAATCTCGCGGAATTGAACCAAAAACTTTCCGAAGCCGGCATCGTCGCGTCGCTGCGCACCGACCGGAAGGGACAAAACTACATTCGCCTCTCGCCGCACTTTTACAACACCGATGCGGAATTGCACCGCGTGGTGGAATTTTTGTGAACCCAGTCAGAAGCCACTACCAGCCCTTTGGATTTGAGGCGGGTTTGCAGCCTTACTTGCCACCTTTGCTTAAAACAAATCGCTTGTCCTTTCTCTTTGGAAAATGTGCTGGACAACTTTTTACATCCGGCGCAAGCTCGAATTCAAGAACCTTAATAGGCTGCAAAAACTGCGATCTAATTATTGTTAGGTCGATTACACGTTTATGACTATTCCACAAGCACAGCAGTTCGTCGGCCGTTGGCGGCGGGTTTTCATTCCGTGGCCAAGTCCGCACACCAATACAGACGCGGCACGAGCTTTAGAGCGTGCATTTCTTGGTGTCGCTATTGGTCCACTTCCACCCTTTTTCATTTTCATGGCCACTGGCACTTTACCATTTTCACATTGGCCATTGAGCATTCTCGTTCCGGCTGCGACCATTATGTTGCTCGCTTACTGGCTAGGTTTGCGTTTTCGTGCCGCACATCGTTTGCTTGAGGAAGCAGACGCAGAACATTTATCGGATTTACGGAAGCATCTTTATGATAAGACATCGGCCTAACAGACTGATAGGCTTCAAAGTCTAGGCTCGAATAGAAATCTACTTAATTCTCCCGCTGGCTGAATTCTCGGATCATCGCGCGCCACCAGGGCGCGAGTTTTTCCTCCGGTCGCACCCACGCCTGCTGGTGCAGCCACACCATCACGCGCTGGTCGGCCATCACCGCCATCCGCTCAGACGATTTTAATTTTTCCGGTCCGCCGGCCAGCAGTTTTTCGCCGAGCTCGCGCACGGCGTCCGTGCCCGCGCCGATGCGCGTGAAATGTTCGGCGTAAACCGGGTTAAACTGCTTTTCGCGCAGCAGCGAAACGTGAATGGCGTTCACATACGGGTCGAGCACAGCGGCGGCCAGTCCGACGTGGGCGCGGCAACGGTTCGTTTCAGTTTCTTCCTCGGTGAACTCGTGAATCTTCATTCGCGAGCGCAAAGAAATGAGCTCCATCGGTGGACGCGTTTCTTCCGGCGTCAAAAATAATCCCATCTGTTTTGCTCGCGCGCCGAGGCTGCCGCGGCTGGTCAGCACGCTCAACGGAATGGAAAACACCATGCCCGCCAGCACCGGCGTGAACCACCAAAACAAATCCGCGCCGAGCTTCCAAGTGAACCAGCCCCACGCGACGCCGATGAGCGTGTGTCCCCAATGCCGTTGCGCGGCGTAAAGCCAGCTCGTGCCGTCAGCGGCGCGGTTTTGCGTGGTCCAGCCGACGCTGATGCCGGCGATGTTTGTCAGCACGAACCGCGTGTGCCAGAGCATTAGCAGCGGCGCGTGCAGCGTGGAAAAAATAGTTTCGCCGATGACGCCGCCGGTGGCGTTGAGCAATCCGCCAAACTGCGCGCGGCGCGGCCAGTCGCGCGCGAGATCCACGAGCGACAGAAATTTCGGCAGCATGATGACGACCATGCAGATGACGAAAATCAGCAGCGCGTGCGCCGTGCCGCTCCAGTTGGCGAGATACGGATTGAACGCCGGCACGGGAATTTCCGACAGGCCGGTGTATTGTTGGAAGCAATAAATCCAGTCGAAGGTGATGAGAAACGCCAGCCAGAGCGGACTCGCGACATAGCCGAAAATTCCAAAAACCAAATGCAGCCGGCTCACGCCGCGCAGACCCTTGGCGAATAGGACGAGGCCGTGTTGCAGATTGCCCTGACACCAACGGCGTTCGCGCTGCGCATTTTCAATCAATGCCTGCGGGGCTTCCTCGTAGCTGCCTTCCAGATCGTAGGCGAGCCAGACCGACCAGTTTTCGCGCAGCATCAGCGCGGCTTCGACGAAATCGTGCGAGAGGATTTGTCCGCCGAACGGTTTGCGTCCCGGCAGTTGCGGCAGGTCGCAGAACTGCATGAACGGTTCGGTGCGAATGATGGCGTTGTGGCCCCAATAATTTCCGAAGTCGAGTGCCCAGTAATTCAAGCCGGAAATGAACACCGGCGCGTAAAGGCGATTCGCAAATTGCTGGATTCGTCCGAACAAACTTTCCGCGTTCACGAGGGACGGCACGGTTTGAATCAGCCCGACGGTCGGATGCGCTTCCATCAATTTCACCAAGTCCGTCAGCGTCTCGCCGCTCATCACGCTGTCGGCGTCGCAGCAGATAAAATAGCGGTAGCGTTTGCCCCAGGTGTTTAGGAAGTCGCGGACATTGCCGCTCTTGCGCTCCTCGTTGAACAGCCGGCGGCGGTAATAAATTTTTCCCAGCGCGTCGAGGTCGCGGACGAGGTCGCACCAGTTTTTTTCCTCCTCGATCCAGCGGTCGGGATTCGTCGAGTCGCTCAAAATGAAGAAGTCAAATTTCTCCAACTGGCCGGTGCGTTGGAGCGATTCATAAGTCGCGCGCAGGCCTTCGAGCACGCGGATAGAATCCTCGTTGTAAATCGGAAAAATAATCGCCGTGCTCACGCCGTCAATTTTCTGATCCTTGAACGGCTTCAGCCCGGTGATGCGCCGCTGCGTGCCGAATACGCGGATGAAAAATCCGAACACGCCGTGCATGCAGCCGATGGCCGTGAGCAAAAACAAAACGATGAACAGCACGAGCAGCACCGTGCGCGACGCGCTCCAGCCGGTGCGCCAAAGCAGATCGGCGAACAGCATCGAGACCGCGCCGGTCAACAGCACCGCCGGCGAGAAAAACAAAAACAGCCGCCAGCCGCGGCGCAAACGCGGCGCGGCGACGGAATCAATTTTTGGTTCGGTGGACATTTTATTTGAACCAGTCCATCACTTTTTGGAACCCGCCGTGCGTCAGCCAGAAAATGGCGACGAGCAGCAGCGCGTAGCCGCCCCAAACGAGCGCCATGCGGACGTAAGGCAGTTTGCCCAGATTCGTCAGCGTGGTGAGCGGGCCGAGGTCGAGCGGACGCGGCGCCATTTTGGATAGTTGAAAATCTGGCCCGGCGCGAAAGAAACTTTCCCGCATGGAATCCACGAATTCCTCCGGCCACGGCCCGGGACGCAGAAACTGATCCTGCCAGGTGCCCGGCATGTCGGCAAGCAGCAGCGCGAGGCGGCCGCGCGTGGAGAGCGTGTGCTCGCTGCCGACGGGCGAGGTCTGCAAGACTTCCGCAAACCAGTCGGTGACGATTTTGTCCATTTCCTCGGCAGCGAGTTCCGTGGCGGAGCGGTGCGGCTCGGCGGGCGCGCGGCGCTGGGCGCGTTCGAGCACGCGGAGAACGAGTTGGCCGAGCAGCGGCTTGTTGCGGATGCGCAGCGCGTGGAAATAATTTTCCACCTTCACATACGCGGCGTTCCATTCCTCCAGCGAACGCCCGGCGATTTCACCGGAAACATCCGGCAGAATTTTCAGGGCGGGCTCCATTGATAGACCCAGGTTTCACCGACTACATTTGTGCCTTGCTGCAAGGAACAGCGTAAATCCACGGCGTCCTTGCTGCCGGCGGGCGGAATCATTTTCAGGATCACGCGCCAGGTGCCGGAAAATTCATTGCGGAAGACCGAGCAGTCGGCGATGCGCGCGCCGCCGCTGCAATTGGCGATGGCCACCGGCGGTTTGTTCTCGGGAATCGCGTCGAACGCCGGGCCGTCGAAATCAATCACAAACTGCCGTCCGCCAAACTGCGTGTCCGGTCCGATGCGAGTGCTGACGACGCGGTTTTCCGAGCGGCGCAAATCGGCTTCGCCGCTTTCCCAATGCAGCGTGTAGCCGAAACGAAACGGCGTGAGCGGCGCGGGTTTGTTTTTCGGATCCCAGAAAGCGACAATGTTATCAAGGCCTTCGTAGCTGGTGCTCAACTCGACAAGGTGCAGGTCGCCATCGCCCCAGTTGCCGGTGGGTTCCACCCAGACGCTCGGCACTTGGTGATAGACATTGAACATGTCCTGATACGCGGCGAAATTCCGTTCGCGCTGGAGCAGGCCGAAGCCGCGAATGTTCGGCGCGTGAAACACCTGATGGCGCGTGGCCGGCGGATTGTCGAGCGGGCGGGAAAAGATTTCGCCGTTGCCCATGTGCACGAGCAGCGTGTCGCTGTCGTGAACCTCCGTGCGGTAGTCGTCAAATTTCCGTTCCGTGTCCTTGCCGAACCAGAACATGCTCGTCAGCGGCGCGAGTCCGATGGTCTTGTTGGGTTTCCGGTTTTTGTCCACTGCGACAACATTGTTCGTTTCGCGAAAATATAAAACCGCCCTGATGCTGCAAGTCGTCGTGTCGCCGGGGCGGATGAAGAATTCATACGCGCCGCAGCAACTCACGCTGTCGAGGATGGCGTAGAGGCGCAGCTCGGTGTCATCCGCATGCGGCTTACCGAGCCACCAGTCGGTGAATATGGGGAATTCCTCGCCGCGATCGCCCTCGCCTGAATTGAGCGCGAGGCCGCGCGCGGATTCGCCGTAGCGCAGGTTTTTCCCGAGCAATCGAAAATAGCTCGCGCCGAGAAACGCGCCGAGTTCGTCGAGTTGCCCCGGCTGGTTCAGCGGATACAGCACGCGAAAACCCGCGTAGCCGGTCTTGGTCGGAATCTGGTTGGCAATGTCGAGCTTGCCGTAGTCAAAGAAATCTTGGACGAAACGGATGGGCTGCGTGTGCGTCAGTGTGAATTCGTGGACATGGACGGGTTCCTGATACAGGTAGCCGGGGTGAAAAAATTCCACGCGAAACGGCAGATTATCCGCCGCCCACAGCGCGCGGTCGCGGCGGAAGCGGATTTCGCGGTATTTGTCGTAGTCGAGGTTATCCTGACGCAGGACTTTGGGCAGATCGGCGCGCGGCGAGTGAAAGGGCGACTTGGCGCGTTCGAGGGCGCGCTGCGCGACGTAATCGAGATTCACCTCGGCGGACTCCGCCGCGAAGCCGACCGAGGCGGTCAGCAAACTTCCGATTAAAATCAGCAGGCCACAGGCACGACTCATGTTGGAACAAGGAAAGACGAAATCGCCTGAATTTGCAAGTGCGGTGCGGCCATGGGCGGAACGACGGCGGGAAAATTGTCAATTCAAAGTTTACCCGCGACAGAGCATGCCCAAACGACTTTCACGAATCGTGTCTCAAATTGAGAAATGATTGCCCATTTTAGGGACAATCGAAAACTTAGTGATTGCACCAAACATTATGATGTTTGGATTGATTTCAGACGTTCGCCAGATTCTCTTCTATTGCAGACGATGCGGTTGAGCTGCAAGCGAGGAATATGAACATACCGGATTGGTTCCCGCCGTGATGGTATCGGTGTAGGTTCCACCCGCCGGACAGGGAGGAATGCTGCCGGACTTGTTTAGTTTGATATAAGCATTAAGGTCACTGCTAAGCGAGCAGGTTGAACCGGTCACTTTTTTCGTTTCCAACGCCCATTGGTTGGCCGCCGCGTCAATCTGGCGGAGATTGTTGATGCAAGCATTGGCCTGCGAGGTGGCGCGAGCTTTCACGAAGTTGGGGATTGCGATGGCTGCCAACAGGCCGATGATGGCCACGACAATCATGATTTCCACTAGAGTGAAACCCGCTTGGCGAATGTCTTTGTTCTGTTTCATAGGTTTTGCTTTCTTTTCACGCGGTGGAACAGCGCAGCAGGCGGATTATGATAATGACATTTGCGTTCCAGTATTGCCTGCTGCAACCACGCTACCTACAACATAGCAAACGTGAAACCAATGCCAAGAAAATGTCTGCACGAATCGGCCTAATTGTTTTGTAGGAAACCGCCCTACACGCCGTGATGTGGATTATTTTAACGCGGCTGCTGGCTTTCGTGCCAGCGGACGGCGTGAAAAATCAGTTCGTTGATGTTAGCGAGATTGAGCTTTTCCTTGATGCGGGCGCAGTAAGCCTGAATCGTCTTGAAACTGACCTTCATCTGTTCGGAAATCTGCCGCGTATTGTAGCCGCGGCCGAGCAATTGAAACACCTCCAGCTCGCGGTCGCTTAAAATTTCGACCGCCGTCGGTTTGGCGGACGCACCTTGAACCAGTTTTTGCGCCAGCATGGCGTTGACGGCGTTGCTGAAAAAAAGTCCGCCGGCCAGCACCGCGCGCAGAGCATCCAGCACTTTGCCGGTGGCCTCGCGTTTCATGATGTAGCCGGCGGCACCCGCCCGCATCGCGCGCTCGGCATACAGCGACTCGTCGTGCATGGACAACACGATCGCATCCGTTTTCGGATACTGCGCCTTGATGTCCTTGATGAGTTCCAGACCGGAGCCGCCATCGAGCGAAATGTCCACCACCGCGATGCGCGGCGATAATGTGCCAATCAATTCCAGCGCCGCGCGCGCGTCGCCCGCCTGCCCGCAGACTTCAAAGTCCGCTTCCTCGTTGATCAGGTTGGTGAGCCACTCGCGCACGAGCGGATGATCGTCCACCAATAGCACTTTAGTTTTCATCGGGAGAATTCTCGGTTGCGGACACGTTGGGCTTCAGCACACACACGGCGCGCGTGCCGCCAGCAGGCAGATTCTGGATGTCAAACGTCGCGCCAATCATGCCAGCGCGATAATCCATGATGCGCAGGCCCATGCCTTTTTTTGTGCGGGCATCCGTTGAAAGCCCGGTGCCGTCATCCGTGACCGTTAGCAGGATTTGCCCGCCCGAGCCGGCGAGCGAGATGGTGACATGACGCGCGTGACCGTGGCGAATGGCATTGCTCACCGCCTCCTGCGCGATGCGATACAAATGCGTGCTGGACTCGGGCGTCGTCGCAACGGCGGTGCCGGAATTTTCAAAACGGCACGATACGTTGAAGGCTTTGGAAATGTTCGCCGCCAGATTCTGCAACGCGTCCGCCAGTCCGTTCGCTTCCAACTCGATGGGATGCAGGCTGCGCGCCAGTTTGCGCGTGAGTTCAATTGCTTCCTCCACCAGCGCCACCAAGCGATCGGCGGCGGTGGCTTCAGCCACGGATTTGTCCGTCAACTTTTTCGCCAGAACCTTGCCCGCCAGTGCCGTGGCCGTCAGATGTTGTCCGAGGCTGTCATGCAAATCATGGCCGATGCGCCGCTGCTCGCGTTCGCCGGCTTCGAGCAATTCTTTTTCCAGCCGGACCCGCTCCTGAATTTCCCGCTCCAATCTTTCCGTCCGTTGGCGAACCAAAAGTTGCAATTCATCCCGCGCCGAAATCAGAATGATGATCAGCAGAAAAACCGCCAGGCGGATGCCCATATTCCAAGCCGGCGTCAACATATCGTCGTATTGTTCTCCCGCCGCCATGTTAGCCAGCAGCCAGACCACGATTGACATCACGGACACCACGAAAGCGAACGCCTGTCCCACCCGCTTCAGCGCAAATAAAATCGGCAACAGATAAAACAGGAAAAAAGTGAGCTTGTAGCCGGTCGCATAATCTACTAACCCCACCGTCGCCAGCAGCCCAAAGCTGATCAGGATGCCGGAAATTTTGGTTTTAGATTCGGTGATTGAAGCCATCGCGAGAGAATGTGGCGGGTTTGATTAATTTGGACAAGTGAAAGTAAAACCAGCTCAGGCAAACTGTTTAATCCAGCGTCTGCCGGTAACGCTTGATGCCGATGGCCAGCACCACCGTCAGGAACAACGCAATCGGCCACAAGTCTGGCAAGGTTTCCGCAAGTCCATTGCCTTTCAGCAAAATCCCGCGCACGACGCGCAGAAAATGAGTGAGCGGCAGGCATTCGCCGATGTGCTGCGCCCAGCCCGGCATCCCGCGAAACGGAAACATGTAGCCGGAGAGCAACAGCGACGGCAGAAAGAAGAAGAACGCCATTTGCACCGCCTGCAATTGGTTTTTGGCCACCGTCGAAAACGTGATGCCCACCGCGAGATTCGCCACGATGAATAGCAGCACGAGCAGGAACAGCAACGGCACGCTGCCGAGCATCGGCACGTTGAACAGAAATTTCGCCGCCAGCAAAACCAGAATCACCTGCACGTAGCCGACCATGATGTAGGGAATGATTTTTCCCACGATGACTTCGCCGGGATGCACGGGCGTGGATAGGAGATTTTCCATCGTGCCGCGCTCACGTTCGCGCGTGATGGCGAGGCCGGTAATCATGATCATCGTCATGGTCAGCATCACGCCCATGAGTCCGGGAACGATGTTGTATTGGCTGATGCTTTCGGGGTTGTAATGCTGATGCGAGATGATGTTGAACGGCGGTGCGGACGACTGCAATTTCGCCAGCGGCCCGGTCAGGTCACGGTTGATGACGGTCGTCGCGAGTTGGCTTACCGCCGCTTGTGCAAAGCCGACGGCGGATGGATCGGTCGCATCAGCTTCGAGCAGCAAATCGGGTTTCTCGCCGCGTAAAAGTTTGCGCGAGAAATCCACCGGCACGGTGATGGCGAACTGCACTTTGCCCTCGGCCAGCCACGTGTTTATCTCCGCCACGCTGTGCGCCTCGCGGGTGATGTCGAAATAGCTGCTGTTGCGCAAACCCCAGATGAGCGTGCGGGAGAACACGCTGTTGTCTGCCGCATAAACCGCCGTCGGCAGATGTTTCGGATTCGAGTTGATCGCGTAGCCAAACAAAATCAACTGAATCATCGGAATGCCGATCATCATCCCGAAAGTCAGCCGGTCGCGCCGCATCTGGATGAACTCCTTCAGCACGATGGCGAACAAACGTTGGAAGTTGAAGTTCATGAGCGCGCCTCCGTTCCTGGTAGGGCGGCGCTGCCGCGCTGCCTGAATGATGTGGCAAAGCGGCAGCTTTGCCCTACCGGTTGATGTGAAGGCTTCATGAGAAATTGTCCTTCGCGATTATTTTCAGGGAGCACGCCCGCCTCGGGCGTTGCTGGGCGCGCCCCGCGTCCAGCATTGGGCGTGCGCGCGATACGCGAATCGCCAGAAATCTTTTGTGCGTTTGTTGTTTTCCGCGAGGGCGCGGAAAACTGCGCCCGTGGCGGGCGCGCTCCCAAAAATGATTTCGAAATTTCACGAGAAATTGTCCTTCGCGGTTTCCATCAGGCTGATGAACACGTCTTCCAAGCCTGATTCGATTTTCTCCCAGCGTTGCGCTCCCGACATGAAGGGCGCGACGCTCGCCCGCAATTTTTCCGCGTCCCGACCGCTGACGTGCAATGCCGTGCCGAACGCAACGACCTGTTCCACGCCCGGCAAACCACGAATTTTTTCCGCGAGCGCCGCCAGATTTTCGCCGGAAATTTCCCACGTCGTCAGCCCGCCAGCTTTCACCACTTCGTTCACCGTGCCGCGCGCGAGCAAATTTCCGTAGGCGATGTAGGCGAGCCGGTTGCAGCGCGATGCCTCATCCATGTAATGCGTGGTGATGAGAAACGTCAATCCTGACGCGGCTAATTTGTGAATCTCGTCCCAGAAATCGCGCCGCGCCTTGGGATCCACGCCGGCCGTCGGCTCGTCGAGTAGCAGCAGTTGCGGCTCGTGAATCAAACACGCCGCGAGCGCGAGCCGCTGTTTCCAGCCGCCGGAAAGCGTGCCCGCCAGTTGCTTGCGCCGCTCCACCATGCCGAGCCGTTCCAGACTTTTTTCCACGGCGGTCTTGCGCTGCGGCATCAGATAAAGTCGCGCGATGAAATCCAGATTTTCCTCGATGCTCAAATCTTCGTAGAACGAAAATTTTTGCGTCATGTAGCCGACGCGCTTTTTGATCTCGGCAGATTCGCGGCGGAAATCCAACCCAAGACATTGGCCTTCGCCGCCATCCGGCGTGAGCAAGCCGCAGAGCATCCGCAGAAACGTGGTCTTGCCGCTGCCGTTCGGACCGAGGAAACCGTAAATCTCGCCGGGGCGAACTTGCATCGCGATGTCGTTGACGACGGTGCGCGTGCCGAATTTCTTCGTCACGCCACGCACGTCGATGACGTAATCGCTTGTATTCATGAATCAAACGCCGCGTTGTTCCGGCGGCCAGATGATTTTGTGCTGCTGGATTTGGAACCGCACGGGCAACGCGTCGGCGATGATTTTTTCCACCAACTCTTTGCGCGAAATTGGCGAGAGTCCGGCGGGAACTGGTTTGAGAACTTTATTTTGCTGCTGCGGCGCGAGCGGATGCACCCACGACAAGAGCAGGGGACACAAGCCTGCCAGCTTGTGCGTGACGATTTGCGCTTTCGTCCATTCGTAATCTTCGAGCATGCCGATGACGAACTTGATTTCGTCCGTGGCTTTTAGATGCGCGAGGTTGGAAAAAAGATTTCGCCCCACTTCGCCGCTGCTCGGACATTTTAAATCCATGATGCGACGGACGCGCGAGTCAATTTTAGAAATGTCATGCGCGCCGCTCGTTTCAATCAGCACGGTGAAACCGGCGTCGCAGAGTGCTTTCATCAACGGTAGGGAATTTTTCTGCAGCAATGGCTCGCCGCCGGTCAATTCAACCAAGGGCAGTGGCGAAGCGGTGAGTGGTGAGTTTTTGAAGGGCGCGGCCAATGCTCGAACTTTTTCTAAAATTTCCGCGAGCGTTTGCTTTTTGCCTTCGGTAAATGCGTAGGCGGTGTCGCAATAGGAGCAGCGCAGGTCGCAGCCGGTGAGCCGGATGAAGACGCACGGCAAGCCGGCGAAGGTGCTTTCACCTTGCAGGCTCAAATAGATTTCATTGACGACGAGGGTGTCAATCACGGGCGAAGTCTAGTCCAAAACGTAAAAAAAGAAATGTCATTACGCACGGCGGATTGGATTTTTTTGGCGGCATGAATTACTTTTTGGACGCGCCACAAATTTTTCATGAACCCATTGATTCGCCAGACCATCCTGCTTGCCGGTTTGTTGACGGGCATTTTCGGTGTGAGTGCGCGGGCGCAAAACCTTGACCAGATTGGGGTGACGCTTTTGCGGACGCAGACGACCAATCTGGACGGCTCCGGTATCCGTGTCGCTCAGCCGGAGGCGAGCGCGCCCGCCTTCGAGGTCAATCCAGCGTCGGTGGGCCAGCCGACGAATCGGTTTACTTACGCTTCGGCGGCAGGGACGGCCACGAATTATCCCAATAGCGTCGGCAGCGAATCAGGCCACGCGGACGGCGTGGGGGCGAACTTTTATGGCATGACCGGAAGTGGTGTCGCAACTAACGTGGCGCGTGTGGACAACTTTGACGCGAATTATTTCGTCAACACTTACGTCGTCAGCAATTTGATGGTGCTTAATGATTCCGTTGTGAATCAAAGTTTTATTTTCACCGAGACGAACGGCGGTCATGCCAGCGTCGGTGAGCAGCAGGAAATTGATTCCGCCTACGATGATTATGCCGCGCAATACGGCACGCTTTTTATTTCCGGCGCGGGTAATAGTGGTTCAGTAAGTCCAGCAGCCACCAGCTACAACGGGATTGGTGTGGCGGCTTACGGTGGCAGTTCCAGCACCGGTCCGACCTTGGACAATGGCCGGTGCAAACCAGACATCACCGCGCCCTCGGGCGTGACCAGCTTTTCCACGCCGCAAGTTTCCGGTGCGGCGGCGGTGCTGATGCAAGCCGCCTTGCGCGGTGACGGCGGGAGCGATACCAATGCCGCCTTTGATCTGCGAACAATCAAAGCGCTGCTGCTCAACGGCGCAGTGAAGCCGGCGAACTGGACGAATTCAAATTCCTCGCCGCTCGATGCCCGCTACGGCGCGGGCGTGCTGAATGTTTTTAATTCTTACAAGCAGCTGGCGGGTGGAAAATACAATCCCAGCGCAACGGATTTTATTTTAACGGGTGCGGCGCATCCGCCGATTGCGGTCACAAATGTCGTGGCCGCGAACAGCGGGTGGAATTTGCAAAGCATCTCCAGCACCGCGACAAACGATGCGGTGAACCATTATTTCTTCAATGCCACCAATGGTTTTGTTGTGGCCACGCTTGTATGGAATCGTCAGCTTGGCAAAACGAACATCAACGACCTCGACTTGTTTCTATACGATTGCGCCAGCAGTAACCTCGTCGCGTGCAGCACAAGCCGCGTGGATAATGTGGAGCACATCTTTTTTGCGAGACTCGACGCAGGCAGTTACGATTTGCAAATTTTGAAAAACGGTGGCACGAATGTCGTGAGCGATAATGAGACTTACGCGCTAGCGTTTGCCTTTGCGCCGACACAATTGTCGCTCGCTCGCACCGGCACGAATGCGGTTTTGACGTGGCCGGTTTATCCGGCGGGTTTCTGTGTGGAGGCGACGACGAATCTGGCCGCGCCAACGTGGAGCACGAACAATTTTTCCGCCACGCTTACGGGCAGCACGAACATTTTGTCCGTGCCGATGACGAACGCGGCGCAGTTTTTCCGGCTGCGCAGTCCGAATTTTTAACTTGGCCGAGTGCGAAGTGTTTGCCGATTTGGTAGCTGTTGGAAATGGCTTCGGTAATAAAAATTTTCCCAATCTCCACCGCGTGCGGCAAACCGTGACCAAGCGCGAGCGCAGCGCAAATGGCGGCGGAATAAGTGCAGCCGGTGCCGTGCGTGGAAACGCCTTTCACAAACGGCGCGGACAGGAGTAGCTCGGTTTCGCCGTCAAAGAAAACATCAATGGCCATGAGGGAATTCTTGAGGTGGCCGCCTTTCACCAATACCGCGCAGCCGTAGCGCGAATGGATTGTGCGCGCGGTGGAACGCAGGTCTTCGGGCGAGGAAATCTTTTGTCCGGCGAGAATTTCGGCCTCGTCCAAATTCGGCGTGACGAGCGCGGCGAGTGGCAACAGTTTTTCGCGCAGGATTTTTTCTGCCGCCGGCTGCAATAATCGCGCACCGCTGGTGGAAACCATCACGGGATCGACGACGAGTTTTAAGTTTTTAGTTTTTAGTTTTGAGTTGCGGAAAAAGTTGGCAACGACCCGAATATTTTCCGCCGAGAACAGCATGCCGGTTTTCACCGCCGCCGGACTCAATTCTTCAAACACGGCTTCGATTTGCTGGCGCAACATTTTGGGCGAGCACGGTTCGACGGCGAGCACGCGTTTGGGATTTTGCGCAGTCAGGCAAGCAATCGCGCTCGTGCCGTGGACGCCAAGCGCAGCGAAGGTTTTCAAATCGGCCTGAATGCCCGCGCCGCCGCCGCTGTCGGAGCCGGCGATGGTGAGCGCGACGGGCAAAGTTGTTCTCGTAATCATAATCCTAATCTTAATCGTAATCCCAAACTGAACCGAGAAGCCGATTAAGATTAGGATTAAGATTAGGATTAAGAACGCGAAGAAACAAATTTGAACTTTGTAAATTGCGCTTCATATTGTTTGCGCATGGACAAAGAAAAAGTTGCGGAGATTTTGGTGGAGATTGGAACGCTGCTGGAATTGAAGGGCGAAAACCCGTTCAAGACGCGCGCTTATGCGAACGGCGCACGGACGATTGAGGGTTTGAATGAGCCGCTGGCGACGCTCGTCGCGGAAAAACGGCTGGGCGAAATCAAGGGCATCGGCGCGGCGTTGGAGCAAAAAATCACGGAGTTGGTCGAGACGGGAAAATTAAAATATTACGAGGAACTCAAAGCTTCCATTGCGCCGGGGCTGATCGAAATGCTGGAAATTTCCGGGCTTGGACCGAAGAAAATTCAGGCGATGAATAAGCAGCTTGGCATTGATTCCATTGAGAAACTTGAAGCGGCTTGCAACGCTGGCAAGGTGGCGGAGTTGGATGGTTTCGGCGAGAAAACGCAGACGAACATTCTGGAAGGCATCGCGCGTAAGCGCACTTACGCGAGCAAACATTTGCTGGGCGATGCGTGGCTGGCGGCGGAGCCGTTGCTGGATGATTTGCGGTCGCACCCGGATGTAATCCGATGCAGCACGGCGGGCAGCTTGCGGCGGTTCAAGGAGGTGATTGGCGACATTGATCTGCTGGCGTCGTCGAAGAACGCGACGGCAGTGATTGAATTTTTTGCGTCGCAGCCGGGCATTGTAAAAGTGCTGGCGAAGGGGGAGACGAAGGCGAGCGTGATTCTTGAAGGCGGCATCCAGTGTGATTTGCGCGTGGTGAGCGATGCGGAATTTCCGTTCGCACTGGCGTATTTCACCGGCAGTAAGGAGCACAACATCGTGATGCGGCAGCGGGCGATTCAGCGCGGCTTGCGGCTGAATGAATACGGCTTGTTCAAATCGAAGGAAGAGACACGCGATGCCAAATTGCTCGTGTCGTGCAAAACGGAAGAGGATATTTTCGCCAAGCTGGATCTGGCGTTTGTGCCGCCGGAGTTGCGCGAGGACCACGGGGAATTTACGGCGGCAGAGAAAAACGAGTTGCCGAAATTGATCGACTGGCCTGACTTGAAGGGCGCATTGCACAATCACTCGAACTGGAGCGACGGCCACGAGTCGTTGGAAGAAATCGCGGAATACATGGATGGTCTGGGTCTGGAATACTGGGCGATCACGGATCATTCGAAGGCGTCGTTTCAGGCGAACGGTTTGGATGCGGCACGGCTGCGGAAACAGATTTTGGAAATCAAAAAGCTGAACGAAAAATTTGCGGATGAAGGTCGAGCGTTCCGGCTGTTGACCGGCAGCGAGGTGGACATTTTGAAAGATCGGCTGGATTTTGACGATGACATGCTGGCGGAGCTGGAAGTGGTCGTGGCCAGCCTGCACGTGCCTTCCAGCAGCGAGGCGGAGAACACGAAGCGGTTGATTCGTGCGGCGGAAAACCCATTCGTCCACATGCTGGGACATTTAACTGGGAGGTTGCTGCTGGAACGCGAGCCGTATCCGGTAAACGTGCCAGCGGTGATTGACGCTTGCGCCGCCACCGGCACTTGGATTGAGTTGAACTGTAATCCGCACCGGCTGGATCTGGACTGGCGGCACTGGCCTTACGCGACGAGCAAAGGTGTGAAATGTGTCTTGAACCCAGACGCGCACCGAAACGGGCACGCGGGATTTTTGAGGCTCGGTGCGGGTGTGGCGCGGAAAGGTTGGCTGAAAAAAGTGGATGTGGTGAATGCGCAACGGTTAGACACGCTACGAAAGCTGTTGGCATAAAAAGATTAAGCTACCCAAAACAGTCCCGTCATCCCCACAAATGTATGGTTTAATAAACCCAAAATTGTTTTGACGGGCATCTTGTCAGACTGATAGATTTTCTAGACAAACGCTTATTAGAAAAGTCTTAAAAGCTTTTTTGAATGGCAAGTGACCTGGAGCAGTCAAAGAAGCCCAGTCGTAATATGAAAAAAACTTTTATCTCCGTCGGGTTGGCAGCGGTTGGAGCTGCCAGTGGCTCGGCATTGCACGCCCAAAACATGGAGGCGGGCGCGACGCCAAAGATGTGGAATGTGGCGGCGACTTTACGGGGTTTCTACGACGACAACTACGCCGTGGCGAATAATAAAAAGGGCAGTTTCGGATTTGAATTTACTCCTACGGTTTCAGCGAATGTGGATTTAAAGAAGACGGACATCGGGATTCGCTACGCGTTTGGGATGTATTATTATCTCCAGCGGGATGATGCTGGTATCGATCCGATTGATTACACTCACCAAGCTGACCTGTGGCTGGATCATTCCTTTACGGAGCGTTGGAAACTGAACGTGACCGACTCGCTGGCGATTGCGCAGGATCCAGCCTTGCTGCAAGGCGGTGCTCCTATTCGGGTCAATGGCGACAACGTTGCAAATCGCGCCAAACTAAATCTGCATACGGACTGGACGCGGCAGTTCAGCACCTCGGCGTTTTACGGCAACAGTGTTTACAACTACTCCGATTCAGGAGTTACCAACACCCCAGCCAATCCCAGCGAAGGGGCTTTGCTCAACCGGATGGAACAGAATGTTGGCATTGACTTTCAATGGACGGTAAACCCGGAAACAATGGTTTTTGTTGGCTATAATTACAGTTGGGTGCGGTATGATGGAAGCGGGGAGATACACAGTCCGTTCGACATATACGCTTTTACGCCGCCTTCCACCTATACGTTCATTCGGACCGCTCACTATTTCAGTAATTCCCGCGACTACAATTCGCATTATGGCTATTTGGGCGTGTCCCACGAATTCAGTCCCAATTTGAATGCTCAAGCTCGCGTGGGAGCATCTTACACGGACAGTTTTAATGACCCCATTTCACCTTCGACATCGTTAGCTCCTTATGCGGATATTTCCGTCAATTACACCTACAATCCAGGGTGTTATTTGCAGGTGGGTTTGACCCAGAATGTCAACTCTACTGACGTGGTTGAACCAAATGCCACTACCGGCCATTTGACGCAATATGTTCAAGGCACCTCGCTTTATTTTGACATCAACCACCGGTTCACCCCCAAATTGAGCGGATCACTTGTCGGTCAGTATCAATATTCCAGTTATGAAAACGGCAAATTTAGCGGCACCGGCGACAGCCAAGCCAGTGTCGGCATCAATTTGAACTATCAGATTAACCGTCACCTTTCAGCGGAGGCCGGTTATAATTTTGAGGAGTTGATATCGGACATTCAAAGTCGTGGAAATGATCGCAACCGGGTTTACCTTGGTTTGTCCGCAAATTATTAAATCAATATCAAGCGAGTTAATGGTCTGAACACTAAGCTGGGAGCCGAGTCCAAGACAGGCTCCCATTATTTTTTAAAGAAGATATGGATCCACTGAAAAACTCTCCCCCGCCAGAAGCAAAATTGCATTTTTTGGATTACTGGCGCGTCATTCGCATCCGTAAAGCAATCATCATCACCGTATTTTTGATTACGGCCATTATTGCTACGGCGGTCACTTTCATCCTGCCGGAATCCTACGCCAGCACCTGTCGCATCAAAGTTGAAAACGATGTGAATGACAGCGCTGGCGGCAGTGCCATGACTGCTGCACAAATGCCTTACGACCCTTACTTCATCCAGACCACCTTTGAAATCATGCAGTCGCAGCTGGTCTTGAGTAACGTCATCAGCGCGCTGAACCTAAATACCGAATGGGGCAAAAAGTATTTCAATGGCGAAACGCTCAAGACCGCCGAGACCATGGAAATCCTCAAGGGACGCATGGCGCTTGCGCCGGTTCGCAACACCAAACTCATTGCCATCACCGTCTATAGCGACGACGCCAAAGAAGCTTCAACGTTAGCCAATACTATTGCTGAAGCCTATAAAAACTACCGGCTGGACACCCGCCGCCAGACCACCGCCAAAGGTCTGGAAGTGCTGCAAGGCCAATACCTCGAAGAATCCAACCGCATTTGGTCAACTCAGGAGCACATAGAAAACCTCCGGCACGATCTCGGTATTAGCGGCGATCAAGCTGAAGCCATCGGCTACACCCCCACTCTGACCACGGAAATGCTCCAACGCTACCACGACCAGAAGATTGAAGGCGAGCGCGCTTACAAAGAACTGGACGTGCAACTGCAACAATTAAAGTCACTCGACCGAACCCGGTTGCGCGATGTTTTGCCCGGCGTCGTCAATGATGGCGCGCTTTCCGAACTCCTCGGCAAATTACATGAGGCTCAGCAAAGAATCGCCTCCCTGAAAATTGATTATGCCGCCGACAACAATGTTGTCACCCGCGTGCAAACCCTGATTGACACCTTGAATTTGCAGATTGAAGACCGTGTTACCGGCATCCTTTCCCAGCTCGAAAGTCAGGTCAGCGCCAAAAAGGCCGCTCTCGAAGCCCTCAACCAACAGGTAGAAGAGGCCAAAGCCAAAGACCAAATTGAGGCCGCTAAAAATCAGCCTTACTACAACTCCAAGCGCGATTTGGAACAAATGCGCAGCCAGCACAATCTGCTCTATCTGAAAATTGAAGCCGAAAGACTGGATGCCGAAATTCCAAAAACCTCCATGGTGCAAGTCACCGACCGCGCCGAACCCGGCAAGGCACCGGTGAAACCAAACAAAACCGTAAACATCGTGCTCGGCTTGATTTTCGGCCTCATCATGGGCGTTGGTCTCGCCTTCTTTATTGAATACCTCGATACGAGCGTCAAGACTATTGACGATGTGGAACGCACTTTCCAGTCACCCGTGCTGGGCGTCATTCCGCAAAACATCGGCTACCTTCTGGACGAAGGCGCGGAAAGCAAACACGCCGAAGCCTACCGCGTTTTGCGCACCAACATGCTCTTCTCGCGCACCTCGGAAGAACTCAATACCATCGTCGTCGTCAGCGCTGGAGCCGGCGAAGGCAAGTCCACCACCACCATTAACCTCGCTACTGTTTTTGCCCAAGGCGGCAGCCGCATTTTGATTGTGGACTCGGACTTGCGTCGACCCACAATGCACAAATTATTCAAGGTAGCCAACAACCTCGGCCTTACCAATTATCTCCTCAAGCAAAACACCTTGGCGGAAGTCGTCCAGACCACTCAGGTTCCGAACCTCGACTTCATGGCCAGCGGCAAGCTACCCAACAGCTCCATGGGTATCCTCGGCTCCGCGCAGATGAAAGAGATGATCGCCGAGCTCAAGAAGCGCTACGATTACATCTTCTTTGATTCACCGCCCATTCTCGGCGTCAGCGACGCCTCCATTCTCGCCAGCGAAGTTGACCTCGTCATGCAGGTCATCCAATACCGCCGCTACCCACAGCCTATGACCATCCGCGCCAAGCAGATGATCGAAAAGGTCGGTGGCAACTTCATCGGCATCGTGCTTAACAACATTAACATGTCGCAAGACGAAGGTTATTACTACTACAGCGGCTACTACCACGATTACTACTATTCCCGCAGCGCCGCCGAACAGGAAGCTGAGGCTAAAGCCGCTGGCGCATCAACGCCGGTAAAGCCAGTTTAATTTGGAAAAGTTGACCAGTCGCCGTATTTATTGAAAATTATTGCCGATGAAATTGAAATCTATTCCATCCCTTCGCTTGGGTTTGTTGTTCCTCTTGCCTGCGCTCGCCCTCACGCTGGGCGGATGCTCCATCTTTTCCGGTTCCGATAAAAAATCCGACGTCATGGCCGCGCCGGGCGAAGAGAATTATCCCGGCCAAGACAAAGTTCCCCGCCTGCACATCGGCGATACCGTAGCCATTTCCTTTAGCGGTTTGCCGGATGCCATCGAATCACAAGAAAAACCCATTAAAGAAGATGGCACCATCACCTTGCCCGACATTGGCCGCATCAAAGCCGCCGGTAAAACCATCGGCGAATTGGAAGACGCCATCCACGACCTTTACGTTCCCAGAATCTACACCCACCTGAACGTCACCGTTAAAACCACCAGCGATCGTGTTTACTATGTCCGCGGTGAAGTGAAATCACCCGGCCGCATGATCTACGCCGGCTCCATAACCGTCAGCAAAGCCATCACCTCCGCTGGCGATTTCACTGACTTCGCCGACCGCAGCGGCGTGACCCTTACCCGCGCCAACGGCCAGCGGTATGACCTTAATCTAAACCGCATCCTCTACGGCAAAGACCCCGATCCGCCGGTTTTCCCCGGCGACCAGATTGAAGTCAGCCGCCGGATATTCTAATGATTCAGCTGAAAACTCTCTCCGGCAAAATGGCGGGTAACCTACAAGTTATCCGCCGTTTTCCTTTTCGCATCGGCCGGGCATCTGGAAACGATTTGACCATGGAAGACGCCGGTGTTTGGGATAATCATCTCACCCTAGAATTTCAAAAAAATTCCGGCTTCCACCTGCAGACAACAGCCGAAGCCTTCGTAGCCATCAACACGGAATCAACCCAGTCTGCCCGTCTCCGCAACGGCGACATCATTTCCTTCGGCTCGGCCAAAATCCAATTCTGGATTGCCCCGCCCCACCAACGCGGCCTCCACCTCCGCGAACTTTCCGTCTGGCTCCTGCTCACCGCCGTCACCGCGTTCCAGTTCTTCCTAATCTACCGGCTATTAAAATAAAACCCACGCAAAGTTCGTTCGCGTGGGTCAGATTTTTCGGAGTTGAAAAATTTCAGTGTCTAAAATGCCGCGCGCTGGTGAATGCCATTGCCATCCCGCGTGCGTCCGCCGCCGCGATGACTTCCGCGTCCTTCACCGAACCGCCCGGCTGAATCGCCGCCGTCGCTCCCGCCTCCGCCGCCGCGATAAGGCCGTCGGGGAACGGAAAGAATGCGTCGCTGCAAACCACGCTGCCGTGCAAATCCAGCTTCGCCTCGCCCGCCTTCCACACCGCGATGCGGCTGCTGTCCACGCGGCTCATCTGGCCTGCGCCCGTGCCGAGCGTTCGGCCCTCACCGACGTAGAGAATCGCGTTTGATTTCAAGTGTTTTACGACACGCCAGCCGAACAGCATCGCCTTCAACTCCTGCACCGTGGGCGAACGCTTGGTGACAATTTTCAAATCCGCCGCCGTCGTCACTTTCAAATCCCGTTGCTGCAACAAAAACGAATCCGCGCCCACGCTGCGCACATCCCACGGCTGCGCGGAGAGTGGGCACTTCTGAATTTGCAACAGCCGGAGATTTTTTTTCTTCTGTAAAATCGCCAGCGCCTCCGGCGAAAATTCCGGCGCGACGATCACCTCGCTGAATATTTCTGCGATGGCCTCCGCACACGCGCCGTCGAGCGTCTGGTTCACGGCGATGATACCGCCGAACGGCGCCTGTTTGTCCGTGGCGAACGCCTTATCCCACGCCTCGCGCAAGTTCGCGCCTTGGCCGACTCCGCATGGATTCGTGTGCTTCAAAATCGCCAGCGTCGGCAACTCCTCGCGGAACTCAGCAATGAGCGCGGAGGCAGCGGTCAGATCGAGAATGTTGTTATACGAAAGTTCCTTGCCGTGGAGCTGGTTGAAATAGTCGTGGAACTTGCCATAGAGCGCGGCGGTCTGATGCGGATTCTCACCATAGCGCAACGGCTGCGCCAGCGGCGCGGAAATCGTCAGCACTTGCGGCAACGCGGACTTGTCGGCGGCAAATTCTTTTTGCAGATGTGCGGCGATGGCCGCGTCATAAGCCGCCGTGCGCGCATATACTTTCGCGCACAGCTTGCGGCGCAGTTCCAGCGTCGTGTTGCCGGTTTCGGAAATTTGTTTCGCCACCTCGGCGTAATCCGCCGGATCCACGACGACCGTCACGCTGTCGTGATTTTTTGCCGCGCTGCGGAGCATCGAAGGGCCGCCGATGTCAATGTTTTCAATGGCATCGTGCAATTTTACATCCGGCTTGGCGACGGTGGCCTCGAACGGATAAAGATTCACCACCACGAGATCAATCGGCTTGATGGCGTGCTGCTTGACCGCCGCTTCGTGCGTCGCGTTGCCGCGAATGTAAAGGAGGCCGCCATGCACCAGCGGATGCAGCGTCTTCACGCGGCCATCGAGCATTTCGGGAAAGCCGGTGTGTTCGGAAATGTCCTTCACCGCGAGGCCGGCTTCGCGTAGCGCCTTGGCCGTGCCGCCGGTGGAGATGAGTTCCACGCCGGCGGCGGCGAGGATTTGGGTGAATGGCACGAGTCCGGTCTTGTCGGAAACTGAAAGCAAAGCACGTTGAATTTTCACGCGCGACAAAATCTACGAAAGCCGCCGCCGCCGCAACCGGCAAATTGTGATTGGCGCGACAAATCTTGGCGTCCGGCGGTGGGGAATTGGTGTGAAGTCCCGCCTTTGCTTTGCCGGCGCGCGCATTTCAAGCGGCTTTGCAGTCTATCAAGCTGTTAGGCGGCATGGCTGCTAATTTGATGATACTTCTTTCCATTCTGATAGTGCTTTCCAATCCTTCGTGCCATTCCGATATGCAATCAGAATCTTTATGGCTACATCGGCTGAACATTCGTGTCCCTCTTTCTGGATGAATGTCGTCTTACCATCCTGACAAAGAAAATGAAACCGTCCTTTTTCAACTAAATCAATCTGCATAGATGAATCAGTGCCTTCTGGATCAAGCGTCAAAATCCCACCGTCATCATCATGTAGCGAAGCTACAACTGCGCGAATGTCCGCCTCTGTCGGATTGGATATAACCTTGCTGTTCTGTAAATTCGTCAACTTATAGTTCATGCCTTTTATGGGTGGTGGTGTGTTCGTAGTTTGAGCGCTAACAGTGATGCCAACTGCTAGAAGCAGAAGCGGAATGATGTGTCGTGTTTTCATAGCGTGTAATGCCGCCTAACGAAAAAAGCTGAGCCGCCGCCGACTCGCGGCGTGAACCGCGACAGCGGAACTGCAAGCGCCAACGGCGGTTGGCTCCGGCGACTGGTTAGGCCACACGGCTGTGTCTGTATCTGAAATCATAATAGCCATAAACAACGATGGAAACTACTGGCAAAACGCCAGCACAAATACGCTGGAACATATCGCTGACGCTTACATCTTCATATCCAGTCCAGTTTTGAGCAATAATCATGCTGACAACAAAGCTATTGATAAACGCAGAAATGGCGACTGGAATAGTCAGCCAATAAAGCCATCGCGATAAGCGAGACAAGCCGACCAAAACCGCCGACCAAATAAGAGCTGCCAGCCAAATCTTCAAAGCGTGCATAACTCAATAAGCGTAGTGTGGCCTAACATCTAATTAGGCCGCAGTTTTTGTGGCCTATCATTTTTCATGGATTCGAGCTTGTGCTGGACTTAACAAGTTGTCCAGCACATTTATCCGACGGAAATGACCGGCAATTTGTTTCAAGCAAAGACGGCAAAAAATCATTTCGCCGGCGCGAGGTCCGCACCGATGGCGCGTTCCAGCCGGGCGCGGGCGGCGGCGTAATCGTGCTGCGCGGTGATTTGCGTCGTGCGCGCCTGCGTGAGCGAGGTCTCGGCGTCCAGCACGTCGAGCTGCGTGCCGGTGCCAGCGTCGGCGCGGGCGTTGGCCTCGCGCAAGGCTTCGTCGGCTTGCTCCTGCACTTTCAACTGCGATTCCAAAGTCTCCCGCGTCTGAATGTATTCGGAATACGCCGTGCGCACCGCAAGTTCAATCTGGCGCGACTGGTCGTCGAGATCAGTTTTAGATTTTTCGTAAAGCGCCTTCGCTTGCGTGACCTTGCCCAGAGAAAGCGCGCCGTCAAAAATATTCCAACTCACCTGTGCGCCGGCGTTCCAGCCGTGAATGTCGTGATCCAGTTCCACCGGCGGCGTGAACCGCGCGTTGAACCAGTCGTAGCCAGCAAAAACGGAAACCGTCGGCTTGAAACCAGACTTGGCGCTGGTGACATTGAGCCTCTGTAAATCAATATTTTTGCGCGCCACGGTGAGTTCCGTGCGGCGGGCAAGCGCCTGCTGAATGGCGTCCGGCAGATTCACTTCATACGGCGCGGTGTCGAGCGTGTCGGTAAGATTGAGCGGCACATCCTCCCAGATTTCGCGCGGTAAATTATAACCGAGCAGGTTCGCCAGATTGTTTTTGGCGATGCGATAATTATTCCGCGCCTGAATCAGCGCCGGACGCTCGTTAGCCACGGCCACCTCGGCGCGCAGCACGTTGAAATGCGGCACGGTTCCCGCGTCATAGCGGTGCTGCTGGTCTTCAAGTTCCTTCTGCAACAATTTCACCGACGCCTCGCGCACCGTGATTTGCTGCGCCGCGAGTAACACGTCGTAATACGCCAACCGCGCCTGCAACAGCGTGTCCGCCACCGCCGTCTGATAAATGGCCACGGCCTGTTGCTTCGTTGCGTCGGCGGCGCGGATGGCCGCAATCAATTTTCCGCCCATGTAAATGTTCTGCACAATCTGGATGCCAGCATTCCAATTCTGCTGCGGAGTTCCGAGACCGCCGGGAAAGTTTTCCACCGCGCCGGGATCGGTGGCTTTGTATTGGCCGGTCGCCTGCAACTGCGGCAGCGCCACCGCCCGCGTCTGCACCACCACACCGTGCGCGGCTTCAAGGTCGTTTTTTGCCTTAAGAATTGCGGCGTTCTGTGCCAACACCGTGTTTAGCGCGTCGCCGAGCGACAACGGGCGCGTCAGCCACGCGGGCGTGTTGGTTTCGGCGGCGGCCACCGCAAAAGTGAAGCCGAACAGGAACGAAAGCAGCGTCAGTTTTTTCATACAGCGTAGGCATCCTACCATTCGGTAGGTTAAAAGTCGAATGAATCGTTTCCCTCGTAAAATTTTCCGCGCGTGGTAGCCTGAAACCGGTTCGCATGAAAACTTTTGTCACCCTCACCGCCCTCGCTGCCGTCCTGCTCGCCGGTTGCACAAAAAATTCCTCCAGTAATTTCCAAGGCTATGTCGAAGGCGAATACGTCTACGTCGCGTCACCGCTCGGCGGCGCGCTCACGAATCTCGCCGTTGCGCGCGGCGACTCGGTCAAGGCGGGACAATTGTTGTTTGAGCTGGAGCGCCAGTCCGAAGCCGCCGCGCTGACACAGGCGGAAAAAAATCTCGCGCTGGCCGAGGCCAACCTGACGCTCTCGCAAAACACTTTCAATCGCCGCAGCGAATTGCACCAGTCGCCGTCCGGCGTTGTCTCCGCTGAGGAACTCGACAAGGCACGTGCGCAACGCGACGCCGACGCTGCCAAGTTCGCCGCCCAACAAGCTGCGCTTGCCAAGGCCAAATGGTCGTTCGACCAGAAGCAACAAAGCGCGCCGATGGCCACGCAGGTGCATGACACGCTTTACCGGCAGGGCGAATACGTCGCCGCCGGAAACCCGGTCGTCGTTTTACTGCCGCCGGAAAATCTGAAAGTCCGCTTCTTCGTGCCACAGGAAAATTTGCCGAAAATCAAAATTGGGCAGACGGTTTCTATCCATTGCGACGGCGCGGCGAAGGATTTTTCCGCCACGGTCAATTACATTGCCACGCAAGCCGAATACACGCCGCCGGTGATTTACAGCCGCGAGACGCGCGCCTCGATGGTTTTCATGATTGAGGCAAAAATTTCTCCAGCCGACGCGGCGGATGCGCGACCCGGCCAGCCCGCCGATGTGCGTTTGAACTGAAATGACGGCGCACCAAACCATGCGGCTACTCCGCGATTACGAATCGCGCAATGTGCTGTTCACCGAACCGGACGGCTCTTGGCCGATTGTTTGGGAACGCGCACAGGGCGTTCACGTCTTGGACGCGAACGGGGAAAAGTATTTGGATCTCACTGCCGCCTTCGGTGTCGCTGCCGCTGGCCATGCGAATCCGCGCGTCGTCCGCGCTGGACAAAAACAGATGGCGAAGCTGCTTCACGCGATGGGCGATGTGCATCCGCACGCACTCAAAGCGCAACTCGCGCGGGAATTGAGCCGTCTTACTTTTGAGCGCTGGATCAAGCGAAAACACGGCAAGGTCATTTTTTCCAACTCTGGTTTTGAAGCGGTTGAATCGGCGCTGAAGACAGCCCTGCTTGCGACGGGCAAACACGGGGTCATCGCATTTGAAGGCGGCTACCACGGCCTCGGCTACGGCGCGTTGAACGCCACGCACCGCGAACATTTCCGTTCACCGTTTCGCTCGCAGCTTCGGGAGTTCGGACATTTCGCAAAATTTCCAAAAGCAAAAGCCGAGTTGCCCGCACTAGAAAAAAATCTCCGGCAGATTTTCCGCGGTGCGAAAATCGGCGCAATTCTCGTCGAGCCGGTGCAGGCGCGCGGCGGCATTAACGTCCCGCCGAAAGAATTTTTGCCGCTGCTCCGCCGGTTGTGCGACGCGCACGGCGCGCTGCTCATCGCCGACGAGATTTACACCGGCTTCGGCCGCACCGGCAAATGGTTCGCGTGCGAACATTCGCGGACGGTTCCCGATTTAATTTGTCTCGGCAAGGCGCTAACCGGCGGTTTTCCGCTGTCGGCGTGCGTTGGCCGTGCCGACTTGATGGACGTCGCGTGGCCCGCCTCGACTGGCGAGGCAATCCACACCAGCACCTTTCTCGGCCATCCGGTCGGCTGCGCAATGGCGCTGGCGCAAATCGCCGAAATCCGCCGGTTGAAACTCGCGGAGCGCAGCGCGGCAATCGGGAATTTTCTGCTGGCCGATTTGTCCAAAATCCAAAATCCAAAATCCAAAGTCGTCTGCGCGGCACGGGGAATCGGTCTGATGGCTGGCGTAGAACTCACTTTGCCCAACGGCCAGCCAGCGACGCAACTCGCACTTGTCATCATCAAGAAACTGCTTCATCGCGGCTATATTTTCCTGCCGGAAGGCGAACACGCGAATGTCATCAGCTTCACACCGCCGCTGACAATTTCGAAAACTCAACTCACCCAAGCGGTTCGCGCGTTGCAAAAAGTTTTGGCTGAATGAAACTCACCGACATGCGCGACCTGTTGGCGAAGCGCGACATCCAACTCACGAAATCGCTCGGCCAAAATTTTCTGCATGACGCAAACCAGCTGGAGCGCATTGCCGCAGCCGCTGAACTGACGGCCGCTGACAAAGTTTTGGAAATTGGCCCAGGCCTCGGCCCACTGACTGAATTGCTGTTGAAGCAGGCCGGGCAAGTGCTCGCCGTTGAATTGGACGGTCGGCTCGTTGATTTTTTGCAGGAGCGCTACACCGCGCAACTTGCCGGTGAAACCGACCCGCAACTGGAATTGCATCACGACGACGCGCTGAAATTCTTGCAGCGCGAGCCGCGCGACTGGCGCGATTGGAAGCTCGTCGCCAATCTACCGTATTCCGTCGCCTCGCCCATTTTAGTAGAACTTGCCGTTGGCGCGCGCGCGCCGAAGATGATGGTCGCCACGCTTCAACTCGAAGTCGCGCAACGGCTCATGGCGACGACGGACGACGACCACTACGGTATCCTGACGCTGCTGGTTCAGTTGGATTTTGCGCCACGCGGCTGGTTCAAGATTCCGCCCGGCTGTTTTTTCCCTGCGCCAGAAGTGGATTCCGCCTGCGTCAGCCTGATGCGCCGCGCCGTGCCGCTGCTGGCGGAAGAACAGCGCGAAATTTTCCGGCGCGTCGTGAAAAAATCTTTTTCGCAACGCCGAAAGATGATGCTGAAATTGCTGAAGCAGGAATGGCCGAAGGAAAAACTGGAAGCCGCGTTCGCCGAACTCAAAATCTCACCGCAGGAGCGAGCGGAGAAATTGAGTCTGGAACAATTCGTGGCGCTGGTGAAAATTCTAGCACCAGTTGCCGGCGCGTAGTTTTTCCAGCAGTTGCGCGTCGGCAGCAGGAAATTCATGCGCGGCCAGTTCCGATTTCACGATCCATTTGACCGCCGCGCAATCGAGCGGCTGCGGTTCGCCGGCAAGAAGTTCGCAGCGGAAAAATTTAAGATGGACGGATTTCTCGGGATAGTCGTGAGCGATTTCCTCAACGAGTTCACCGACGGAAATTTCCACGCCCAGTTCCTCGCCGATTTCGCGGACAAGGCACTGCTCGCAGGTTTCGCCGGCTTCGCGCTTGCCGCCGGGAAATTCCCACAGCCCGCCAAGGTGCGCGTGGGCGTGGCGCTGGGTGATGAGCAGTTTGCCTCCGCGAAAAATCAGCGCGGCGGAAACTTCGACGACTTTTTTAGCGGCCGACACTCTTGTAGATCCAGCCAAGCTTTTCCATTTCTGCCGGTTCGAACAAATTGCGACCGTCGAACATGATAGGATGCGTCAGCGATTTTTTTGCGCGCGCAAGGTCAAGCTGCTTGAACTCTTCCCATTCCGTCGCGACGACAATCGCGTCGCAGCCTTCAGCCACGGCATTCATGTCGTCAATATAAGTCACGTTCGGCAACAGCGACTTCGCCTTGTCCATCGCTTTCGGATCATGAACGCGCAGTGTCGCACCTTCCTTCAACAGGCGCTGACACAAATCAATTGCGGGCGAACTGCGCACGTCGTCGGTGTTCTGCTTGAACGCGAGGCCGAGCACGCCGATTTTTTTGTCCTTCAACACCCAGAGCGTGTCGGTGATTTTTTTTACGAAGCGAATCATCTGATCGTCGTTGATGCGCTGGACTTCCTTAAGCAATTCAAACTTGTAGCCAATCTGCTCGGAGATTTTGATGAACGCGCTCAAGTCCTTCGGAAAACAACTGCCACCGAAACCGATGCCGGCATTGAGGAAGCGGCGGCCAATGCGGTCGTCGAGGCCGATGCCGTGGGCAACTTCCTGAACGTTCGCGCCGGCGGCTTCACAGATGTTGGCGACGGCGTTGATGTAGGAAATTTTCAGCGCGAGAAAGGAATTTGCGGCGTGCTTGATCAACTCGGCGGAATTGATGTCCGTGACGATGATCGGCGCGTTGAAAGGCGTGTAAATCTCCTTCATCGCAGCGGCGGGACGTTGCGAGGCCACGCCGATGACGACGCGGTCTGGCTTCATCAAATCGCCGACGGCAAAACCTTCGCGGAGAAATTCGGGATTGCTGACGACATCAAATTCCACCTTCGCCGCGCAATAGCGCTTGATGGTCTCGGCCACTTTTTCGCCGGTTTTGACGGGCACGGTGCTTTTGTCCACGACGATCTTATAGCTCGTCATGGCCGCCGCGATGTCGCGGGCAACGCGCTCGATGTAACTCAAATCCACCGAGCCATCCACCTGCGGCGGCGTGGGCACGGCGATAAAGATGACATCGGACTGCTGCACGCCCTCGGCGGTGCTGGCGGTAAATTTCAACCGCCCGGCCGCCACATTTTTTTTGACGAGTTCTTCCAGCCCCGGCTCATAGATCGGAATGCCACCGGCTTGAAGCATTTTCACCTTGTCGGCATTGTTATCCACGCAGATGACGTGGTGACCGACTTCCGCAAAACACGTTCCAGTGACGAGACCGACATAACCCGTGCCAATGATGGAGAGTTTCATGCGCTTACGATTTGGCAGCAGGTTTGGCGGCCGCAAGTTTAGCCTGTATGACGGCGACCCGCTGTGCCGCCTCTTGCGCCAGCGAACCCGCGAGTTGCGAGCGGGCGACATCCTGATAGCGCGTCACGGCGTCCGCCAGCTTACCTTGCAATTCCAGCACGCGGCCTTGCGCAAACTTGGCTGAGATGGTTTCCGTGGCATCGGGATAACTCGTCGCCAGCGCGTGATAGGCCGTCAACGCATCGTCCAGTTTATTCTGCGCTTCCAGGCTCGCCGCGACACCTAGCTGCGCGGCCGGCGCGAGCGGACTGCCGTTGCCGGCGGCCAGAAATTTTTGGAATGCCGCCTGCGCATCGGCGTAGCGGCCATCGGCATAAAGCACCGTGCCCGCCTGCAACTGCGCGCGTTGCGCCGCGACCGTGCCCGCGTAATCACTGGCGATTTTTGCGTAGGACGCCGCCAGTTGCTGGGCGGTCACTGTGGCCGGCGAGTTCAATTGCAGCTTGGTGTAGGCTTCGCCGGCGGCGGTTTCCCGCTGCTGGTGCTGGGTGGAAACATACAGCCAGATGAAAAAGGCGGCAACTGCGGCTACGCCGATGTAGATGAGGCGTTTCCGGTTGGCTTCGAGCCACGGCCAGAGTTTGAACATGATTTCCGCAGATGCGTCTTGTGTTTCCATAGTGAACCACAAGTTTTTCTCCGCCCGAACCGAAAGGCAAGCCGAAATCCCATCAAATGCGGAAAGCGACATCGAAGACGCGGCTACCAAACCGCCCTGACCGTCGGCAAAACTTGATTCGTCTGCGGTTCACTGCCCGGCGTAATGCGCGTCCACCTTCGCGCCGACATCGCGGTAGGTCACGTCGGATTCGTAAATGACGAGGAACTGTTCAATCGCCTCGGCCTTCTTGCCCATCTTCTCGAACACGCAGCCGAGCTGGTAAATCAAATCCTTCTTCTCCTCGTCAAACGCCGGTTTTTCCTTGATGGCATTTTGTAGCGTGCGCACGGCGGAATCGTTCATGCCGCGTTTCGCGAAACATTGCGCCAGCAGGCTCATCGCCGCGAGTCGCTTGTTGGGATTGGCCTGCGCCTTCTGAAATTCCGCAATCGCCTCGCCGATTTTTCCGACCTGAAAATAAAGCTGTCCCAGCTCGAACTTAATGGCGAGGTCAGTCGGATACCGTTCCACGCGTTTCAGGCAATCGGCCAGTTGGAAATTGAATTTCTCCGCCGTGATGGCCGCCGTCTTTTCCGCAGCGCCTTCCTCGAACGGATTCAATTGCGTGATCTGAAAATCAAATTGCCGCAGCGTCGTCTCCGCCACCGCGCGGTCGAGCGTGGCGTCGCTAGCCAGACCGGAAGTCTTGATGCGCTCGTAAAGCGCCAGCGCGCGCGGGAACTGGTTTTTCTGCGTGTAAAGTTCCGCGAGCGAGCGCAGCAGCTTGAGATTGTCCGGCTCGGTTTGGAGCCGCGCCTCGTATTCGTCAATCAGCCGCAGCGCCACGTCCTCGGTCTTCTGCACGCGCTTTTCCTGTTCGAGCGAAACGGCCTCTTCCTTGTTCCGCAAAATGTCGCGATAAGAACCCGTGCCGTCCGCCAGCGCGCCATAGCCGCCCTCATCCATCGTCTTGTGCGCGGAAAGATTTTTCTGCGCCTGCAAGAGTTCCGGGTCATAGGGCAAAGCCCGGATGAGCGCGTCCAGAAATTTTTCCGCCACGCTCGCACTGCCGCCGGTCGAAGCGACGAGGTTGGCGAACTCAACGACCAACGCTTTATCTTCCGGCGAATTTTTCACCATCGTCTCCAGCGACAGCACCGCCGTCTGCGGCAGTTCCAACGCCAGCGCCGCGTCCACGATAAGTCGGTGAGCCATGGAATTATTCGCGTCGCTGTTCAACACCTGCTCGGCGATGGCCATCGCCTCGGCGGGATTTTTATTGAATGCCATCTTCGCCTTGGCAATCTGCGGCGACGAACCCGCACCGCTCATCATTTTTTTGAAGAAACCCTTGCCCGCGCCGTTAGATTTCCGCGCCTGCACCGCGCGCAACGCCTTGCGGCATTCAAACAAGCCCGGCTCCTTTTCCAAAACTTGAGAAAAGAGTGTCAGCGCGTAATCGTCATTCTGACGCTCAGCGGCCTCGACGGCCTTGGTGTGCATCCGACGCAAGTCGGGCGCTAATTCGTGCATCTTCTTTTCAGCCATATAAATTAAGAGCCATAAGAGCCAGAAATGTCCCGGTTGGTTTCAAAAAATTATCCGCACTGCGCGCGTTGCCGCAAAGCGTGATCCACCAGAACGAGCGCGGTCATCGCCTCAACCATCGGCACGGCGCGCGGCAACACGCACGGATCGTGCCGACCACGGCCTTTGAGCGTGGTGTTTTCCAGTTTTTCCGAAATCGTGTCTTGCTCGTGCATGACGGTCGCAACGGGCTTGAACGCGGTGCGGAAGAAAATTGTTTCGCCATTCGAAATGCCGCCTTGGATGCCGCCGGAACGATTCGTCGTCGTGAAAACTTTTTTGTTCTTCGCGCGAAACGCGTCGTTGTGTTCCAAACCAGTCAGCAGAATGCCGCCGAAACCGTCGCCGCTTTCAAAACCTTTGCACGCGGGCAAACTCAACATGGCCTTGGCGAGTTCCGCTTCGAGTTTGTCGAACACCGGTTCGCCCCAGCCCGCCGGAACGCCACGCGCAATGCCTTCGACGATGCCGCCGACGGTGTTGCCTTCGCCGCGCATTTTCTCGATGAGTCGAATCATCTTCTCCGCCGCTTTCGCGTCGGGACAGCGGACGATGTTGGCTTCGACGTCTTTTAGCTTCACCGTTTCCGGATTCACGTCGCCGATGATTTTTTGCACCTGCTTGACGTAGGCGAGAATTTCTACGCCAAATTTTTCGCGCAAAATCTTTTTCGCAATCGCGCCGGCAGCAACGCGACCAACCGTCTCGCGGGCGCTCGCACGCCCACCACCCTGCCAGGCGCGGACGCCGTATTTCGCGAAGTAAGTGAAGTCCGCGTGCGAAGGACGAAATTTGTCCTTCATTTCGTTATAAGCGTCAGAGCGCTGGTCTTCGTTTTTGACCCAGAGCGAAATGGGCGTGCCGAGCGTGAGACCTTTTTCGGAAATGCCGGAGAGAATTTGAATCGTGTCCGATTCCTTGCGTGGCGTGACGATTTTGGATTGGCCGGGCCGACGACGGTCGAGGTCGGGCTGGATGTCGGCCGCGCTCAATTTCAGGCGCGGCGGACAGCCGTCCACGACGACGCCCACGCCACCGCCGTGCGATTCGCCCCACGTCGTGATGCGGAACAATTGTCCGAAGCTGCTTGCCATACCGTGAGTGTGCGGAAAAATCGTGAAGTGGTCAAATGCACTTCTGTGTCTCACGCAAAGGTGCAAAGGCGCGAAGGACTGCAAAAATAAACGTTGCGACTTGGCGTCTTTGCGTGAGACATCAGTTAAATCCCGCTTGAAACCTTAAACCTTAAACCTGAAACTGCCGCGCATGAACCGCATCGTTGAGAAGTTCGCGCAGTTGAAAGCCGCCGGCAAAAAAGGTCTGGTCGTTTACATCGGCGCGGGCGATCCGCATCTGCAAGCCACGCATGATCTCGCGCTGGCGTTCGATCAAGCGGGTGTAGCCGTGCTGGAACTCGGCGTGCCGTTCAGCGATCCGCTCGCCGACGGCCTCGTGAATCAGCTCGCTGCGCAGCGCGGTTTGGAATCCGGAACCACGCCGCCAAAACTTCTGGAAACGGTGGTAGCTATCCGCAAGCACTCGCAGATTCCCTTGGTGCTCTACATTTATTTTAATCTCATCCACAAAGTCGGTTTGGAGAAATTCATCGCCGACTGCGCCGCAGCGGGCGTGGATGGTTTGCTCGTCCTTGATTTGCCGCCGGAAGAATCGGACAACTACGAGGCGTTGATGAAGAAGGCTGGTCTCTGCCACATTTATCTCGTCGCACCCACGACGCCAGAAGATCGCATGGCGATCATCGTCAAGCGCGGCGCGGGTTTTATCTATTACATTTCCCGCGAAGGTGTCACGGGAATGCAAACCAGCGTGGCGACGAATCTCGCCTCGCAAGTTGCAAAAATTCGCGCGCGCACGGATTTGCCCATCGCCATCGGCTTCGGCATTTCCAATCCCGACCAAGCCAAGGCGGTGGCGAAGGAAGGTGACGCCTGCGTGGTTGGCAGTGCCATCGTGAACCAGATTGCCGCCAATGGAAAATCGCCGAAACTCGTCGCCAAAGTCGGCGCATTTGTGAAGTCGCTGGCCGACGCGGTGAAAACAATTTAAGCCACAGATGAAACTCAGATGAAAACAAATTTCGTCCGCAAATGGCGCGGATTTTCGCAGATGCAGATTTGTTGGCTGTAATCTGCGTAGTTCTGCGAAATCTGCGGATGCTTTATCTGTGTTTCATCTGTGAAAATCTGTGGCTAGAAAAATTATGAAAACGAAGACCGACAACAAAGATCGTTTCGTCATCATCATGGCCGGCGGACGCGGCGAGCGGTTCTGGCCGTTGAGCCGCGAGAAGACGCCCAAACAATTGCTGGCCATTCTCGGCAAAAAATCGTTTTTGCAGGAAGCCGTCGAGCGCGTGCTGCCGCTCGTGCCGGCGAAAAATATTTTCATCATCACCAACGAAGTGCAGGCACCGGAAGTGCGGAAGCAGTTACCGAAGTTGCCCAAGGACAACGTCGTCGCCGAACCCATCGGCCGCGACACCTGCGCGGCGGTGACGCTGGGCGCGGCACTAGTCGGCGCGCGCTCGACGACCGGTGTGATGGCGGTGTTGCCAGCGGATCACGTCATTCCCGATGCGAAAAAATTCCAGCAGGTTTTGAGCGACGCCTTCGACGTCGCCGCGCAGGGACAGGCGATTGTCACCATCGGCATCAAGCCCAGCGAACCCGCCACCGGCTACGGCTACGTCCACACCGGCGCGGAACTGCCGACGCCCGCCGGCGGTAAGAAGACCAAGACGATTTTCTACAAAGCCGAACGGTTCGTGGAGAAACCGAATTTTGAGACCGCGTTGGGATACGTCAACAGCGGCCAGTATCGCTGGAACGCGGGCATGTTCGTCTGGAGTTTCATCACGGTCACGAACGGGCTGGAGAAGCATCAGCCGGAGATGTTCGCCGCGTGCCAGCGGTGGTTCAAGGTCGCGGCCAATCCCGCCAAACTCGCGAAAGTTTTGGCGAAGGAATATCCGGACGTCAAAAAAATCTCGATTGATTACGCGCTGATGGAGAAGGCGCAGAACGTCATTGTGGCCGATGGCGCGTTCGAGTGGGACGACCTCGGCGCGTGGCCGGCGCTCGCTCGACACATCAAGCAGGATGCGGAAGGTAACGCCGCCGTGGCCGACTTTATCCATGTGGACGCTGCGCGGAATATCATTTACGACGCGCGCACGAAAAACCGCACGCCCATCTGCGTGGTCGGTTTGCGCGATTCCATTTTGGTGCAGACGGACGACGCGGTTTTGCTCGCGCACAAGTCGCAAGCGCAGAAAATCAAGGAGTTGGTCAAACTGCTCGCGGCGGATCCGCGGTTGAAGAAGTTGGTTTGAATCGCGCCCGACTGTTGCGACATAAAAGATTGCTTCTGCCAGTGGCGGCGAGCGAACGAATGTGCCACTCTGTAGCGACATTCAACACCAAGAATATTTATGGCCCAGGCAATCATGGATCCCGAGAAAGTGCGCCGGTTCGCCGAGGAACTGCAGCGCTTCAGCACCGACGTTGAAAACCGGATGACGATGTTGCACGCACGGTTTGCGGCGCTGGGCGACAGTTGGTCGGATCAGGAGCATGAAAAATTTTCCGAGGAATTCCGGCAGACGCTCAAGGCGTTGAAGAAATTCACCGAGATGTCCAAGGCGCACACGCCGTATCTGCTGCGCAAGGCCCAGCGGATTGAAGAGTATTTGAACCAACGCTGAACGCCATGGCCGGACAAGCTCAAATCACTTCGGTCGAGGCGCTCGAAGCCTTCCGTTCGGATTTGATCGTGTATTTGAGCCAGATACAACCGGTGCTCGATGAGATCAGCAGCGATGTGGTGCGGATGAAATTTTGGCTGCAAAACGAGCAACGTCAGCTTTGGGAGAGCCACCTCCGCCAGCGCAGGCGGAAATTGGAAGAGGCGCAGGCAGAATTATTCAACGCCCGGCTTTCCACGTTTCAAGACTCGACCATGCTGCAACAGATGGCGGTGCAAAAAGCGCAACGCGCGGTGCAGGAGGCCGAGCAGAAGATGGCCGCGTTGAAAAAATGGGCGCGCGAACTGGAAACTCAGGGCAATCCGTTGTTAAAAATGGTCGACCAATTAAAGGGATTCGTCGCTACCGATTTGACCGCAGCCGTGTCTTACCTGACGCAGGTCATCAAGACGCTGGAAGCTTACAAAGAAATCGTGCCCACAGCATCCGCCGCGCAACCGGATCCGCCGGCAACCGAAACCAAAACGTCATCATGAATCTAAACGGAAACAAAAGCCGGCTGACCGGATTGACCAAGGAGCTTACGCTCCGCTGGGCGGACACCAAGGAGCATTGGCGCGATGCAAAGGGCGCGGAATTTGAGCGGCAATTCATGCGGGATTTGTTTCCGCAGGTGAACGGTGCGACAGCGGCGATCGAACAGCTCGACGAACTTTTCAAACGAATCAGGCACGACTGTGAATAATCCCCCCGGAAGCCAAGAGTTGCTGGTGCAACTGGACACATTGAAGAACGTGGTGCGGGATTTTTCCGCGCGCGAGGAAAACTTGAACCGCACCTATCACGAGCAGACGGCGGCGGAGAGCAACCGGTTTGAAGCCCAAAGTCATGAGCAGATTACCAGTGCCTCGGAACGGCAGGCCGCCGAAGTGGATGCTTTCGCCGAGGCAAAGGAGCAATTAGATCACCGCATCGCTGGCCGCAAAGCCCGGATTACCCGCGCCCATGACGCCTATCGCGGCCAGATGTCTGCAGATATCGGCACGCAGGAAAAAGAGTGTCAAAGTCAGGCGCAACAAAGCTTACTCGCCGCCGAACAACGGCGCGACGCCGAGCTGGCACAGGCCGCGACAGCGCTGGAGAATTTTCAGCAGCGACAGGCGCAAACCGCTGGAACCTTTCAGGAGCTTGAGCTTTCCGTGCGCCGCGCTTTCGGAGGCTATGGCCAATTCCGCCGACAACTCAACTCAACTCATCCCGAAGCGAAAGGGATGCCCGTCGGAGATGGCAATGAGTCGCTGGATGAATTTCAGCGCCTCGCCGCGAAGCTCCATGCGGATCTGGATGGCTTTAGAAAATTTCTGCTGCCGAAAATTTTCCGCTTCGTGCCGCTATGGCTGGCAACGGTGCTATCGTTGGGGGTGGTGGCGGCTGATTTGGTGTCGCACTATTTCGGCAACCAGACAATCACGCATCAGCACGCGCTCATCGCCTTGGTGGCATTGGCGATGGTCGTGGTGATTTTTGTGATGGGACTTCGGGCGACGGCGGCGCTCGCAAAGATTATTGCGGGCGATTTTGTCCGGGCACGGCATTTCCTAACCATCAGCTCCGCGCAAGCCGACACGCATTATCAAAGCGAGCTGGCGCGGATTGAAAACGAATTTCAAGAAGCCAAACACGCCATCAATCTGGAATGGAAGCGGCTGACGAAGGAGCTTGCCCAGTCGCGCAATAGCCGACCCACGGTCGTTGTCGAACGTGCGACACGCCTACACCAAAGAAACGAGTGGTTTCAGCAGGCGGAACTCCAGCGAAAACAACGCAAGCATGAAGAAATAATGAGGCAGCTTCATCAGGAAGCCGAAATCCAAACGCGACAGATCATTGAAGCGCACAAACTGAAGACGGCGAAGCTGGAAGCGGATTGGAAAAACGGTTGGCAAGAACTGGAAGCGGATTGGAAAAATCAGGCGCTCCCGCTGTGCGAAGCCCTGCAGTCTGCAAATTCTAAAGCGGGAAAAAATTTTCCAACGTGGAGCGCGAAAGATTGGGAAAACTGGCAGGCTCCAAAAGCATTCTTAAACGCGGCGAAATTTGCGCAACTGGAAGTGTCGCTGGAGCAATTCATAGGCGCGCTGCCCAAGGACAAACGGCTTGCCCTGCCGTGCGGCAAGGCGCTTTCGCTGCCGCTGCTGCTCACGCATCCGCAGCAGGGTTCGCTGCTGTTTGAAACCGGCAAGGAAGGCGGCGGCGAGGCGGTTGGCGCCATCAACAGTTTGATTTTGCGGCTGCTCGCGACCACGCCGCCGGGGCGCGTGGAGTTCACGATTTTTGATCCGGTCGGTCTCGGCCAGAATTTCGCGGCGCTGATGCACCTCGCGGATTACGAGGCCAGCACCATCAACAGCCGCATCTGGACGCAGGCGGCGCAGTTCGAGGAGAAGCTCGCGGAATTGAACGAGCACATGGAGAAAATCATCCAGATGTATCTCCGCAACGAATACGCCACCATCACGGAATACAACGCACAAGCCGGCAGCATCGCGGAGAAATATCATTTCCTGGTCATCGCGTCGTTCCCGGTGAACTTCTCCGACACGGCGGCGAAACGCCTGCGCAACATTGCCGCCAACGGCGCGCGCTGCGGCGTGTTCACGCTCATCCAGTGGGATCAGCGCAACGCGGTGCCGGCGGATTTCGTGCCGGATGAATTGCGCAAGAACAGCGTCGCGCTCGTTCGCACGGAGAAGGGTTTTGAATTCTCGGACTGGCGCGCGGCGGGAACCGGCGTGAAACTCGACGCGATGCCGGAGGCGGAATTCACCACGCAACTGCTCCATCGCATCGGCAACGCCGGAAAAAATTCCAGCCGCGTGGAAGTGCCGTTCGAGCAGGTCGCGCCGCCGGCGGAGGAGGTGTGGACGGACGAGACCAGTTTGGAATTGCGCGTGCCCATCGGGCGTTCCGGCGCGACGAAACTGCAATACCTCGCGCTCGGCCGCGACACGCGCCAACACGCGCTGCTCGCGGGCAAGACCGGTTCCGGCAAATCCACCTTGTTCCACATCATCATCACCAATCTTGCGCTGCGGTGCAGTCCGGAGCAGGTGGAATTTTATCTCGTGGACTTCAAGAAAGGCGTCGAGTTCAAGTGCTACGCGAATCATCGCCTGCCGCACGCGCGCGTCGTGGCCATCGAGAGCGACCGCGCGTTCGGCTTGAGCGTGCTGCAGCGCGTGGACGAAGAATTGCGCCGGCGCGGCGATCTGTTCCGCAAGGTCGGCGCGCAGAATCTGGCCGGTTACAAGCAAAGCGGCGGGACGGAACCGATGCCGCGCACGCTGCTGATGATTGACGAGTTCCAGGAATTTTTCACGGAGGAAGATCGCGTCTCGCAGAACGCGGCGGTGTTGCTCGACCGCATTGTTCGTCAGGGCCGCGCGTTTGGCATTCATGTCATCCTCGGCTCGCAGACGCTCGGCGGCGCTTACACGCTGGCGCGCGCGACGATCGGGCAAATGGTCATCCGCATCGCGCTCCAATGCAACGAGGCCGACGCCTACCTCATCATGGATCAGGACAATCCCGCGCCGCGATTGCTGTCGCGTCCGGGCGAAGGCATTTACAACGACACCGCCGGTTCCATTGAGGGCAACAGTCCGTTTCAGGCCGTCTGGCTGGCGGATCAGACGCGGGAAAATTACCTCGCGCAAATCCGCGCGCGCGCCGACGCGTCGGGCCGCGAATATGTCGGGCCGATTGTGTTCGAGGGCAATGCGCCGGCGGACATCCGGGAAAACCAGCCGTTGCGCGCGGCGTTGAAAAATCCGGCGACGACCGCGCCCGCCCGCATCTGGCTCGGGACGCCGAATTCCATCAAGGGGCCGACCGAAGCGATTTTCCGCCGACAGAGCGCGGCGAACCTGCTCGTCGTCGGCCAAAGCGACGAACGGATGCCGACCATTTTATCCGTGGCGCTCGTGGCGCTGGCGGCGCAGCACGCGAAAGACGGCGCGAAGTTTTTTGCGCTGCACAATCTGGCCGCCGGTTATCCGCAGGCGGATTTCTGGCAGCGCGTCCTCGCGACGGTGCCGCAGCCGGTCGTGCAGGCGGGCAACGCGAATCTCGCCGAAGTAATGGCGACGCTGGCGGAGGAATTGAAGCGCCGGCAGGAATCCGAAGCGCCCGCGCCGGAAATTTTCGTGCTGATCCACGACCTGCAGAATTTCAAGAAGCTGCGGCAGGAGGATGAATTCAGCTTTGCCTCGTCCGGCGCGACGGAAAGTTCGCCCGCCGCGACGCTGCTCGCGCTCATCAACGAAGGGCCGGCGCGCGGCATCCACGTCATTCTCACCTGCGATTCCTACGGCAACCTGAACCGTTTCCTCGGCCGGAAGGCGCTGGGCGAAATCGAAATGCGCGTGGCGTTCCAGATGAGCGCCGGCGATTCCGCGAGCCTGATTGACGCGCCGGACGCTTCCGTGCTCGGCCTGCACCGCGCCGTGTTGTTCAACGAACGCGAAGGCAGCTTGGAGACATTCCGGCCTTACGCGCAGCCAGGCAATGATTGGTTGGAGGAAGTCGCGCGCCAGTTGGCGGTGAAATGAGGCGGGCGCAAAGCTTGACCTTTGCCGCCAAATCTCCATTATACGCAACCCGGCTTTTCCGCCGCTTTCCCGTTCGCGCCCGTTGTCGCGTCTGGTATTATGAGCGACGTGTCTATTCCGGTATTTTACGATATGTTACACATCCGCAACATCGCCATCATCGCGCACGTTGATCATGGCAAAACCACTTTGGTGGACTGCCTCCTGAAACAGTCCGGAACCTTCCGCGCCAACCAGCACGAATCGTCCGAGGAACGCCTGATGGACTCGATGGACCTCGAAAAGGAAAAGGGCATCACCATCCGCGCCAAGAACGCCGCGTTCAAATACAAGGATTACAGCATCAACATCGTGGACACGCCCGGCCACGCGGATTTCGGCGGCGAAGTGGAACGCATCATGAACATGATTGACGGCGTGCTGCTCGTCGTGGATTCGTCCGAAGGCCCGCAGGCGCAGACGCGCTTCGTTTTGCGGAAAGCTTTGGAAGCGGGAGCGAAGCCCATCGTCGTCATCAACAAGATTGACCGCGAGAACGCCAATCCGAAGAAAGTTCTCGACCTCGTATTTGAATTGTTCATGTCGCTCAACGCGACGGATGAGCAGTTGGATTTTCCGTTCATCTACGCGTCCGCCAAGGCCGGTTATGCGAAGACGGAACTCGAACACGTCAGCGGCACGATGGAGCCGCTGTTTGACGCGATTGTGAAGCACATCCCGCCGCCGCGCGCGAAGGCCGGCGACGGTTTCCAGGTGCTCGTCGCGAATCTGGATTACAACGATTACGTCGGCCGTATTGCGTTCGGCAAAATCGTCGAAGGCAAGGTCAAGATTGGCGATCCCGCCATCTGCCGTCACGGCACGGGCAAAGTTTCCAAGGGCAAGATCACGATGATCTACCATTTCGAGGGCATGAAGCGCATCGAGATTCAGGAGGCGCACGCCGGCGACATCGTCGGCCTCGCGGGTTTCGAGGACGTATTCATTGGCGAGACGATTTGCGACAGCGAAGCGCGTCCCGCCCTGCCCTACATTCCGATTGACCCGCCGACGATTCAGATGGAATTCGCCGTGAACGATGGCCCGCTCGCCGGTCAGGACGGCAAGCTCGTCACCGCGCGCCACATCTGGGATCGTCTTGTGAAGGAAATCCGCACGAACGTCGCCCTCCGCATCGCACAGACCGCCGATCCGAAGATTTTCGCGGTCAGCGGCCGCGGCGAAATGCAGATCGCCATTCTCGTCGAACAGATGCGGCGCGAAGGCTACGAAGTCCTCGTCTCGCGTCCCGAAGTGCTCTGGAAAAAAGGTCCGAACGGTGAATTGCTCGAACCGATTGAAAAATTGTTCGTGGAAATCCCGAGCGAAAACCTCGGTGCCATCATGGAAAACCTGGCCAACCGCAAGGCGCAGATCACGAACATGAACCACGTGGGCAATCAGGTTTCCGTCGAGGCCCTCGTGTCCATGCGCGGCCTCATCGGTTTCGAGACCGACCTCGTGAATTCCACCAAGGGCATGGGCGTGATGAGCCATCTCTTCCACGAATACGGCCCGGACACCGGCGAGATCGCCGCGCGCAAGAACGGTTCGCTCGTCAGCATGGATTCCGGCGAAGCCACCAGCTACGCGCTCAACATGGTGCAGGAACGCGGTCGCCTGATGATCGAGGCGGGCGACATGGTTTACGCCGGCATGATTGTCGGCGAAAATGCCCGCGAGAATGACATTCCGGTGAATCCCGTGAAGGAAAAACGCCTGACGAACATGCGTTCCCAAGGCGACGGCAAGGGCATCGCGCTCGCGCCGCCGATGAAACTCTCGCTCGAACGTGCGCTGGAATACATTGACGTGGACGAATACGTGGAAGCCACGCCGAAAAACCTGCGCCTCCGCAAAAAGGAACTGGACGAAACCAAGCGCAAGCGCTCGGAAAAATCCCGCGCCATCAAGTTCGTTCAGGAATAATTCCGCCGGAACATTTCAGCCGCCCGAAGGGTTTTAACCGTTCGGGCGGTTTTTGTTTCCGGTCAAGTTTCGGAAGCGTCGGATGCCATATTCGAAGTGTCGGATGCCACATTCGAAGCGTCGGATACCACATTCGAAGCGTCGGATGAAGCAAACCAAGCTTCGGTTATGGCGGCAAAACCTCAAAAAATGGCAAAAATCGCGACTTTTACCCTGCCCGATGGGGGGAAATGCTCAAAATCAGACAGCGGTGAACGCGTCGTGTTGGCTAAAGGCGGAGGCTGCGCCATCACCAACCCAACATTGTGCTGGACATCGTTTTTCGTCGAGCCTAGGGTCGTTTCATGAAAAAGGATAGGCTACACAGGCCGTCATCCATTATCGGTTAGGCGGATTTGCGCACGTCACTATGTTTGAGTCATTTCATCGTTGGCTTGACAGAAAGCTAGGAGTTGATGCGTATGAGCTGCGCGGCGATGAGATTGTCAGCAAGCATTTCATCCAGCGCTATTCGCCTTGGTATCACATCCGCTGCCGGGACATTGGCACATGGCGAGAGAGTATTGTTGGCGGCTGGGGTCGTTATGTAGATATTAATTTTGCGAGTGGGCGATTTCTCACCTGCGGAGATCGTTATGGACAGTTAGCACAGGTGTTGAGACAGGTTGCACCGACTAAAGAGTTGCCTTTTGAGATTGTATGACCAATCCGCCTAATATGAGGATAGGCTACAGACGGTAACGAAGTTTCGGCCCAGCCAACAGTCGCGCCCCCTTCAAGATTTCACGGCGGGCATCCCGAGATAATCCATGCCCACGAGGCAGACATCGTCGTCAAACGCGCTGTTCACCGCAAAGGTGCGGATGACTTGCAGCAGTTCGTCGAAGAGGATTGCCGACGGATGGTGCAGCAGACTTTTCATGTCCAGCACCAAGCGTTCCTGCGAGTAAAGTTCCTCGTTGTGCCCCTGCACTTCGTAAAGGCCGTCAGTGAAGAGCATCAACAAATCGCCGGGCTTCAAGAGAGTTTCCGTGGTCTGATACGGCGGGTCATCAAACAAGCCGAGCGCCGGTTGGCTGCGACCGGAGGCGTTGACGAGCGGCAGGATGGTGCCGGTCGCTCGGTGGACGAGGAGCGGCTTGGGGTGGCCGGCATTGGCAAAACGTAGCGCGCCGGTGCGGCAATCGGCCACGGCGTAAAAGGCGGTGGTGAGCATGGGCGACCCGGTGTTTTTCAGGATGGCGCAGAGGTCGGAATTCAGCTTGCGGAGGAAATTTCCCGGATCGCGCGCGAGCGGCTTCAACTCCTCGGCCAGCGCGCGGATCATGGCGGTGACGAGCGCGGCGCGAACGCCGTGGCCGGTCACATCGCAAATGAGCACCGCCACCTCGGTATCGGACAACTGCGTCACGGAAAAGAAATCGCCGCTGACGGATTCCGCCGCCTCGTAACGATGGACAAATTGGAACGCGCTTTGTTCCGGCAGGACGCCGGGGGGAAATGTAGGATACTGCTGCGGCAGCATGGCCAACTGGATTTCCCGCGCGGTATTGAGGTTTTCCAGCATCACGGAATTTTTTGCGCGCAACTCTTCGCGGCTGCGCGCCAGCTCGGCGTTGGCCTGACGGATTTTTTCCTCGTTGAGGATTTTTTCAGTGATGTCCCAGACCATCCCCTGGAGGGCGATGACTTGGCCGGACTCATCGCGCAACGGCGTTTTGATGACATGATGGTATTCCATGTCACCGGTAGCTCGGGATTGCACCTGTTCGGTGATTTCCGTGGTCTCGCCCCGCTGCATGATGGCTTGGTCGTCCCGCCAGTATTTTTCCGCCAATTCGCGCGGGTGCTGGTCAAAGTCCGTCTTCCCGATGAAATCTTCAGGCTGCATGCCAAAAAAATTCGCGTAGGTGCGGTTGACAAAAGTGAAGCGCCCCTCGGCATCGCGCCGGAAAACGCCCTGCGGCATCGTCTCCACCAGCGAATGATAGAGCGATTCGGAACGCTTCAGCGCCTCTTCGGTCTCCCGCTGCTGCGTGATGTCCTCAACCGTGCCTTCGTAGTAAAGCAGCTTGCCCTGCGCGTCGCGAACGGCGCGGCAGTTTTCGGCAATCCAGATAATCTTCCCGTCCTTGCGGTAAATCTTCGACTCGAAGCCGCTCAGCGTGTCGTGTTCCTGCATGAGCCGGACGAACTCCTCGCGCCGTCCGGCATCGACATAAAGCCGGCTCGCGATGTCCTTGATGCTCGCCATCAGTTCCACCGGCGAGTCGTAGCCGTAAATCCGCGCCAGCGCCACGTTCGCCAGCAGATAATGCCCGTCCACCGTCGTGCGGAAAATGCCTTCCACCAGATGGTCGAAAAGATTGTGGTAATTGTTCTTCTCCTCCGCCAGCGCCAACAGTTCCTGCTGCCGCGCCATGGAACAATAAATCGAATGCCGCAGCATCTGGGCATCGAGACGTTTGGATCCCAGATAATCCTGCGCGCCGCTGAACACCGCCTCGGCCAAAAAACTTTCGTCCTCGCTCGGCCCGATGACGATCACCGGCAATTGCGCCGCCTTGGTCGTGAGCAGCGTGATTTGAAAAAGCGCCGCCGCGTTGGCCTGCGGAACTTCAAACAGCATGGCTTGAAAGTTATTCGTCGCCACCATCGCCAGCCCGGCATCGACCGTCGGCTCCACCGTCACGTCCACTTCTTTCGCCGTGCAAAGCAACAGTTCACTAATGCGATGCTTCATTTCCGCATCGCCAGTAATCAACAGGATTTTCAACGGGCCATTGTCCATGACATTTCCGTCCGCTGAAAATACCCTTTCCGCGCCCGCCCGCAAGCGCGATGCGTGGCCGCCGCCGCGTTTCAACTTTTCATCGCCTCAACCCGTGCTATCTTCTCCGCCGCATCATGCCGAGTGTTTTCATCAAGACTTACGGTTGCCAGATGAACGAGCGCGACAGCGAGGCCGTCGCCGCGCAACTCGTCGCCAAGGGCTATTCGCTCGCCAAGTCCGAGACGCTGGCCGACGTGGTGCTGCTCAACACCTGCAGCGTGCGCGATCTCGCCGAGCAAAAAGCCATCAACAAGATGAAGAATCTCATCGGCACGGCGCGCAAAGACAACCCCGGACAGATCGTGGGCTTTATGGGTTGCATGGCGCAAAGTCGCGGCAAGGAACTGATTGATAAACTGCCGGACGTGGACTTGGTGCTCGGCACGCAGAAATTTCATCGCGCAGCGGAATACCTTGATGAACTTCTCGCCGGCAAACGCGAACGTATCGTGGACGTTGCCGCTGAAGAAAAAAGCGAAGCGACCATCCGCGAACATCTGCTCAACGGCAGCGCGAAAACTTCCGTGTCCGCGTTCGTCAGCATCATGCAAGGCTGCAATCAGCATTGCACCTTTTGCATCGTGCCCAGCACGCGCGGCGAAGAACGCAGCCGCACCATTCCTGACATCGTCGCCGAATGCCGCGAACTCGTCGCACGCGGCGTGCGCGAAATCACTTTGCTCGGCCAAATCGTCACGAGCTTTGGCAAGCGCGACTATCCCCTGCTCGACGGCAAATCTGCTTTCGTCCAACTGCTCGACGCCGTCCACGAAATTGACGGCCTCGAACGCATCCGTTTCACCTCGCCGCATCCGAAAGGTTACGGCGACGACTTGGTGGAAGCTTACGCGCGACTGCCGAAACTCTGCGAGAGCGCGCACATTCCGTTGCAAAGCGGCAGCGACCGTTTGCTCAAGCTGATGCACCGCGGCTACACGCGCGAAAAATTTCTCAGCATCATCGCCAAGCTGCGCGCGGCTAAACCGGGCATCGGCATCACGACGGATATCATCGTCGGTTTTCCCGGCGAGACCGAGGAAGATTTTGAACAGACGCTGTCGCTCTGTCGCGAAGTGCAATTCGACAACGCCTACATTTTCAAATACTCGCCGCGCCGCGACACGCCCGCCGCCGACATGCCCGACCAGGTGCCGCAGGAAATCCGCGAGGAACGCAATCATCGACTGCTCGAACTCGTCAACGAAATCGCCGCGCGCAAATACGACGCCTTCATCGGCAAGCAGGTGGAAATTCTCGTGGAAGGCCCGAGCAAGAAAAACGCGGCGCGTTACACCGGCCGCACCCGCTGCAATCGCATCGTGCTGTTTGACGGCAGCGCGCGCCATCAAGGGCAGCTCATGGACGTAAAAATCGAGCGCACCGGCTCCTTCACGCTCTACGGCGACCCGGCGATTGTGAATTTTTGAATCGGTCAAATCATCCAAAAAATGCGCATTATTACTTGCATCACAAAGAAATTTAATTTGTTGATTCTGTTTTTAATCGGTCAACTTTTTGCTCAATCTGTTCACGCTGCTTTTTGGGAAACAAATAGCCCGATGTTAGTAGCAAGAACAGGGCATACTGCAACGCTATTGCAAAATGGAAAAGTGCTTGTTGTGGGCGGAGCCAACGCCACCCCTCCCTACAATTCTCTTTCCAGCACCGAATTATTTGATCCTGCCACTAGAACATGGACTTTGGCCAAGCCATTAAATATAGCTCGCGGTATGCACACTGCTACTTTACTGCCTGACGGGAAAGTTCTGGTCGTTGGTGGTGTTAATAATAATGGCTATCCTACTAACACAGAAATATATGATCCTATTAGCGGAAATTGGACAATAAATGGTTCTTTGGCTATTGGACGTATTGACCATACAGCCACCTTGCTATCCAACGGGAAAGTCCTAATCACTGGAGGTTATGCTGACTACGATATTCCCAGTGCGGATTTATACAATCCAAATACAGGAACATCAACGAACATTGGCATGATGCAAGTCGGACGCAGATGGCATACGGCAACTTTGCTACCAAATGGAAATGTTCTGGTTGTTGGATGTTCGAGCGCAGATTTATATTTTCCAACTACGGCGACGTGGACGAATGCTGGCGCGTTGTATGGTCGTATGTGTCACACGGCAACCCTGCTGCCCAATGGAAAAGTGCTGATTGCGGGGGGCATCGGCGGCGGGGGTGGTGGTTATCCCGCAATCACAGAGCTTTATGATCCAAACACTAGAATATGGACTACAAATTGTGATTTGAACATCGCACGTTGTTGGCATACGGCAACTTTATTGCCCAGCGGCAAGGTATTGATTGTTGGGGGATGGACTAGTGGTGGGCCTGCTAATGTTGCAGAGATATACGATCCCATTGACAAGAAGTGGACAGAGACCAATCCAATGAATTCTGGCCGCTTGCATCACACAGCAATCTTATTTAAAAACGGGAAGTTATTGTTGGCAGGAGGAAATGCCGGTCAAAGTCCCTATATTGACTTAAATCCGCCAACTTCTGGCACGGAATTTTATGATAGTCTTAAAAAATAATTGGCACGCCTTCGATTGAAGACTGTTGCTTCAACTTATTCGTGTCTACTTTTCCTATGAAATTCCTGCTGCCATTCGTTCTGCTCGTCATAGTCAATTTCATTTCCAACGCGCAAACCGCGCCCACTTCCTTCGCCTACGTTTTGCAGGCGGATTCGCTGGCGAAATCCAAAGCCGCAGCCGTGGCCAAACTCGCGGCGTGTGGACGCGACTGGATTGTGCTCGACGCCAGTTACAGCACCGACGAGCCGTGGACGGCGGCGAATCTGGCCGCCATCCGCGCTGGCAAAGTCGGGCGCAAGGTCATCGCGTATCTCTCGATTGGCGAGGCGGAGGATTATCGCGCTTACTGGCAAAGTTCCTGGAAAACCAGTCCGCCCGCATTTTTGCTCGGCGAGAATCCAGAATGGAAAGGCAATTTCCGCGTCAAATACTGGCAAGCCGACTGGCAGAAAATTATCCTTGCCGACGTGGACAAAATTATGGCGGCGGGTTTTGACGGTGTTTATCTCGACATCGTGGACGGGTTTGAACCCTTCGAGCAGGACGGGAAAAATTACGTTGATAACCGGATCAACCCGGAGACGAAGCAAAGTTACCGGCGCGATATGGTCGGCTGGGTGAAAACCGTCGCCGCTCGCGCCCGCAAGACGAATTCCGCCGCGCTCATCATCCCGCAGAATGGCACGCAACTGTTCGCGCACACGGATTTTCTCGGCGCGGTGGACGCGGTCGGCATCGAAGATTTATTCACCAATGGCGACAAACTTCAGAAGGCCGCTGACACAAAATTCCGATTGGAAACCCTCGCGCCGATGCTCGCCGCGCACAAACCGGTGCTCGACATCGAGTATGCCAAACGCAAGGAACGGCAGGACCACGCCCGTGGATCCGCCGCACAGAACGGTTTGATCTTGCTAGTGACCGACCGGCAATTGAAAACCTTGGGCGAATCAGGAGCGAAATAAGAAGGCACGGCAAAAGCGTTGCCATTCTTGCCGGCGCGGGCAAAATGACGGCATGAATTTCCGCGACAAACTCATCGCGTGGGACCAGTTGCCGGCCTGGCGAAAACAGTTTCGCGCCAGCGGTAAAAAACTCGTCGTCACCAATGGCTGCTTCGACCTCCTGCACCTCGGCCACGTCACCTATCTGGAGAACGCCCGCAATTTCGGCGACGCCCTGCTCCTCGGCGTCAACAGCGACGCGGCGGTGCGCGGTCTCAAAGGCGCGGGTCGCCCGGTGAATTCCGAGTCCGACCGCGCCTCGGTTCTCGCCGCGCTGCAAAGCGTGGACGGCGTCTGCCTCTTCACCGACACGACGGCTACGAAGTTTCTCACCGCCGCGCAGCCGGACATCTACGTCAAAGGCGGCGATTACACGTTGGAAACCTTGAATCAGGATGAGCGCCGCGCGGTCGAGTCGGCGGGCGGAAAAATTGTTTTGGTTCCGTTCGTGCCCGGCAAATCCACGACCGGCTTGCTGGAAAAAATTTCGCGGCTGTGAAAATTCTCGTCATTTCACTGGCCGGCATCGGCGATACGCTGTTCGCCACGCCGCTCATCCACGAGCTGCGCGCCAATTTTCCCGACGCCACGATTGACGCGCTGGTGATGTGGCCCGGCTCGCGGGATTTACTGGAGAACAATCCGCACGTCAACCGCGTCTTCCAGAAAAACCTCATCACGGCGAGCAAGCTGGAGGCCGTGAATTTTCTCCGATCATTGGGCAAAAACGACTACGACATCTCCATCAGCACACATCCGCAGAGCCGCATCCACTATCGCTTCGCCGCGTGGCTGGCCGGCGCAAAAACGCGCATCAGCCACGAATACGAATGCTTCGGCGTGTTCGACCACTGGCTGGTGAACCGCACGTTGCCGCAGGACTATTCTCGGCACGCGGCGGAAAATAATCTAGCCACGCTCGCACTCATCGGCGTGAAACCAAAACTGCCGGTGCATGAACTGGAAATTTTTCACACGTCGGACGAGGTAAAATGGGCGGACGATTTTCTCGCACAAAACGGGCTGGCCGGAAAAAAGTGGCTGGGCGTTCACGTTGGTTCCGGCGGCACCAAGAATCTCGCGTTGCGCCGCTGGCCGCTCGCAAATTACATCGCGTTGTCACGACAGCTCGGTGAATGGCGTTCGGATTTTCCCATTCTCTTTTTCGGCGGACCAGAGGAGCAGATTGACCATAAAATAATTCACACAGCTTTGCCAAACGCAATTTTTCCGCCAACAAAAAATCTGCGACAGGCGGCGGCGTTGCTGCGCCGGGCGCGGGCGTTCTTGAGCGTGGACACGGCGCTAATGCACGTCGCGGCGGCGATGAAAGTGCCGGCGCAGATAGTCATCGAAACACCGACCTGGAACCAGCCGATCGAGCCGTTCGGCAATCCATTCACGCTGATAAAAAATCCGGCGGTGGCCGGACGCGGACTGGATTTCTATCGCTACGACGGCGGCGACATTAAAGGCACGCGCGAGGAAATAATCGCTACAATGGAATCTGTGAAGGTCGCGGATGTTTTCGCGACCGTGACGAAATTGGTTTGATCAGAGCTTGAAGCCCGCCGCCGCCGCGTCGTTGGCGAACATCTTCACAGTGTCGAGGGAAAGTTCCGTCAAATCCATGCCGGTCATCTTCTGCGCCTTCGCCAAAATATCATGCGGCACGGTGACGATGTGGCAGCCGCAGTCATTCGCCTGAAAAATATTCAGCACTTCACGCACGCTAGCCCAGAGCAGTTCCGCCTGCGGCAAATCTTTCAACACAGTTTTGCTTTGCGTCATGATGCCGACCGGATCCACACCCGTATCCGCGATGCGTCCGGCGAAAACGGAAACAACTGCCGGAACTTTCGCATTCAACGCCGCCGTGACGCCTTCCACCTGTGCCAGCGTGAGCAGCGCGGTGACGTTCAGCTTCACACCTTCGCTGGCGAGTTCTTTGATGAGCGGCAGCGCGGATTCACCACGCGAGTTGGTGATGGGAATCTTGACGTAAACATTCTTGCCCCAGCCATTGATCTTTAAACCCTGGCGTTTCATCTCGGGGAATTCATCCGAGAATACTTCCAGCGACAGCGGCTTGACCGTGATAGTCTGCAAGATGTCGCGCGCGAACGCCTCGAAATCGGTCAAGCCAGCTTTGCGCATGAGGGTGGGATTCGTCGTGAGCCCTTGGATGAGCAGATTGGCATTGAGTTCCAACATGCCTTTTTTATCCGCGCCATCGGCAAAAATTTTTACCGACAAATCTTTCAGCGTTCGCTTCATAAATTCACTTTTTCGTTTGGGACAAAATAATGTCCGCAGCCTCGGTCAAATTGCGAGCGGAAAAATCAGGTTTCTGCTTCAACTGCTCGACATAATTGCCTTCGATGAACACCGTCCGGCAGCCCGCCGCGTAGCCACAATCCACATCACGCCAGCGGTCGCCGACCATCCAGCTTTGCGCGAGGTCGATGCCAAGCGCCTTCGCCGCGTTGAGCAACATGCCAGGCTTGGGCTTGCGGCAATCACAATCCGACGCGCCGCGACCGGGGTGGTAACAAACCTCGATGCGATCCAACTCGACGACTTTTGACACCTCGGCATTCATCGCTTCCACCAGTTCGCGCGGGACGATGCCGCGGCCAACATCTGGTTGGTTGGTGGTGAGGACGAGCAAAAACCCAGCGGCTTTCAACTTCGCACACGCTTCGGGAACGCCCGGAAGAATTTCAAAGTCGGCCATGCTCAACGGCGGAAATGGCAGGCCGTTCTTGGTTATAGAACGATTGATGACCCCATCGCGATCAAGGAAAACACAGCGCTTCATTCAGCTTTCAGTGGTGGCCGTCGGCAAGGACTCACTTGGTAGATTCCCATTTCGTCTGCGCGACTTTGAGCTTCGGATGCGACACGAAGAGATGCCACACGATGCCTTGAAACGCCTCGCTATGCGGCGTGACATGCGTGGGATTCACCGTCGGAACGATGACGCACGCGGTCGCCTGCTGCGCCGTGTAACCGCCATCGCGACCGACAATGCCGACAACGGACGCGCCGACTGATTTAGCGACTTGAATCGCGCTGACGAGATTCGGGCTGACGTTCTTTTCCAAATTGCCGCCGCCAACGGAGAAAATTAGCAGGCCGTCCTTGGCGTTGATGCGCGAGCCTTTCAGCCATTCGGAGAAAACTGTCGCCCAGCCTTCGTCATTCGTGCGGGCGGTGAGTTCGGAAACATTGTCCGTCGGCGCGTAGGCCTCGAAGCCGCAGATCTTGCGAAAATCATTCACCGCGTGACCCGCATTGCCCGCGCTGCCACCGACACCGAGGATGAACAGGCGTCCGCCGCGCGCGCGGATGGTCGCGAGTTCGTCAGCCGCTTTTTCAATGGCGGCTTCGTTCAGTTGCGCCGTGACCTGCTGGACTTCGGCGAGAAATTGTTTGGTAAAACTCATGGTGATTTTGATTGTAGCAATGTTTCCAGTTCCGCCAAGCCCGCAGGCGATCCCATTTCGTAAAACCGTTCGAGCACTTCGTAGCCAGCAAGCTGCTTTTCGCGGACGAGTTTGCCCATGACTTCGGCCAGATCAAAAACCTGATCGGCGGCATACGCGTCGAACACGCTCGCTTTAAACAAGCTCAAGCCGTAATCAATGTGCCGCATCTCCGGCAGCTTTTGTTTCTTGTCGTAGATTTTTATTTCGCCGTCGGCGAAGACCACGTTGCTTGTGTCGTAAAGACCTTCGTTGCGATAGACCGTCATCAAGCCGGGCTTGCCGCTGCGATGAAAAAATTCCGCGACGGGCGCGTATTGGATGGGGAGATACGAATCGCCGTAGAGGATGAAAAACTCCTCGCCCAGCTTGGGCAACGCGCGTTTGATCGCGCCGCCGGTGCCGAGCAATTTCTCGCCGTCGAAGGAATACTCCAGTTGGATGCCGTAAGCCTCGCCGCCGAATTCCTTTTGGATCATTTCGCCGAGAAAGCCGATGCACAGCACGGCGTGGCGGATGCCCTGCGCGTGGAGCATCTCCAATTGATGCGCGAGAATGGGCCGGCCCGCGACGGGCACGAGCGACTTGGGAATTTTTTCCGTGATGGGCCGCAGCCGCGTGGCGAGTCCGCCCGCTAGGATGGCAACGGGGATTTCTGAAATGGATTTATTCATCTTAAATTAGTTGCTGGATTCGCGCCAAAATCGTCCGAGCTAGAGAAAGCACCGCAGCCGTTCCCTCTCCCAGCGGGAGAGGGCTAGGGTGAGGGAGAACGCATGATGTATTCACAGTGACTTATTTTCACCCGCGCCCCGTCTGGTTGGCGAGCAATAATCCGGCAGCGGATGCGGCGCACGCTCCTGCAACGCCCGCCAGATGATGTCTCGGACAATTTCTTTTTCCCGCCGCAGTCGGCCATTCCAAAACCGCAGCGTCTTGATTCCTTGCCCGGCCAGAAAAGCATCGCGCTCGGCATCGGCAATCTGATTTTCGGGCAACCCATGTTGTGAACCATCCACCTCAATGTTGAGCTTGGCTTCGATACAAAAGAAATCGAGAAAATGCGGCCCGACCGGATGCTGGCGGCGGAATTTATATTCGGAAAAACGTTTGTCACGAAGCCACGACCACATCACCCGTTCGCCCCACGTCTCGCGCTCCCGCAAGCTGCGGGCGAGGCGCGTGGTTTTGGGATGCTGTTTTAACACGATGGCCAAGTGATTTTTACGACTCTCCCTCACCCCAACCCTCTCCCGCTGGGAGAGGGAGCAACGCGCGCCGCATCTTTGGAAAAACCCGCGACTGGGTTCGTGCAGAAATCGCTCGAATAAAAATGGGGCAACGCAGCTATTCCCTCTCCCTGCGGGAGAGGGCTAGGGTGAGGGAGAAAGCGCCGCATTTGCAAGGCAGGCACGAGCGACTTGGGAATTTTTTCCGTGATGGGCCGCAGCCGCGTGGCGAGTCCGCCCGCGAGAATGGCGACGGGAATATGGGAAAGCAGCAGGCTCATGGAATTTTGAATAAATCTTACTGCCCGACGGCGCGGTAAAATTTCTGGCTTCCGTTCAAATTGGTGTCCGTGAATTGCCAGTTGCCGTTGCCATCGGCGGGATTGGTGAGAACCGGTTGCCAGTTCACCGGCGGCGTCAGGTTGGTCGCGGATTGCAGGATGTAGGGATAATTCGGCGAGCCGATGAGTTGCAGCGCGACCTGATGATTGCTGGCGCTGCGGGCTAGGAAACTTTGCGGCGGGAGAAAAACCGTGAGCGTGGCGACGGCGCTGGTGACGCTGCCAAAATTATTCGTCACCACCACGAAATAATTCGCTGCGTTACCATTCGTGACCGCCAGCAACGTCAGCGTGGCGTTGGTCTGGCCGGACAGGCTGATGGCGGACGGGGCGTCAATCTGGATGGCGGGTGGCGTGGCGTAGCCCGCACCGGGATTGGTCATGGTGATGGCCGACACCATGCGATTGCTCACCACAGCATAACCGCCCGCGCCGCTGCCGCTGCCGCCGACGATTTGCACGTTGGGCACGGCCAGATAACCCGCGCCGCCGCTCGTCACGTTAGCACCCAACACAAAGCCGTTGATGACCACGGGCACGGCGGTGGCGTTGCTCGGCGTGCCGGAAACCATGAACCACTGATAATTCGGCGACGGCGTGCCGCTGGCGGTGATAGTGAACGCGGCGTTGTTGCCTTGCGCCACACTCACGCTTTGCGGCGGTTGGCCGATGCCGGGCGGATACGCAATGGTGAGACTGGCGATGCTGCTCGTCACGCTGCCGTAGGCATTGGAAACCACTACGAAATAATTTCCAGCATTGTTCGTGGTGATGGCGGCGATATTGAGCGTGGCATTGGTTTGGCCAACCAACAAGCCGATGGGCGGATCAATTTGCACCGCCGGCAAACTGGTATAACCCGAACCCGCGTTTGTCACGGTGATGGCCGTGACCATGCCATTGCTGACTACGGCTTCGCCTGCT
>CAIXFY010000029.1 GCA_903918885.1 uncultured Verrucomicrobia subdivision 3 bacterium | reverse complement strand
GATGCGCCCAGATGCCACGCCAGTTTGTAGAACGCCTTGCGTTCGGGATTTTGTTCGCGGGCGACGATGGCCAGATGTTCGGCCAGCGTGATGCCGCGCTTTTCCTTGAACTCGACGGCCGGCCAGCGTTTCTTGGCCAGCACCGGCCACGGCAGCCAGGTCATGTCCAAGGCGAAGTTGTGGATGCGCCGCAGATAGACGTTGGTCGAAACTTTTCCGGCTTCCAAAACGCGCAGAAAATGTTCCGGGCGCGTTTCCAGAAGCGGCAGGTGGCGGATGCTGTCAAAGGCTTTGTCCTTGATGGCGGTCAGCCAGCGATGTTGGGTCTGGTCTTTTTTCAGCTTCACCAGTTCGGCCATGACGAACTGCCAGTCGCGGGTGGCAATCTGCGGATCGCTCGCGGCCAGATAGGCGCGGGCAATTTGCAGGTTCACGGCGGGCTGTTGTTCCGCTTCCTTGCGTGAGTGAAACAATCGCGCTGCGGTGGCTCGGTCATTGGTGCCGAGACTTTCCTGCTTGCCCGTCACGTCGTCGTGAATGTAGTAGCGACCGCCGTTTTTTCTTTTATAGAGTCTGTATCGTTGTCTCATAACTGTTTTTACAGTGATGAGGTTACGACGGTTGATCTCGACTCCGGTAGGGAGTAGGTGGGAGTTACGCAGGGCAGGCCAGAGTTAAATTCTGCTGGCACTTCCGCTGGCACTCGTCTGTGGAAGTTGACCAAACCCTACAGTTCCAACTGCTTAGGTTTGGAGGCGGGAGTCGGAATCGAACCGACGGATGAGGCTTTTGCAGAGCCCTGCCTTACCACTTGGCTACCCCGCCTTAAGGGGAAACGCAAAATAAATTATTTTGCCGTCGAAGCAAGTTCAATCGCGGTTGAGGCGGGAAAGCCCAGTTTGGAACGCTGTTTCCAAAGTTCCTGCGGCTTAAAAATCCCAGCGGGCGTGATGATGCCGGTGATGAGTTCCGCTGGGGTCACGTCAAAACCGGGATTGCGCGCGCCGCTCGTCGGGTTGGCAACGCGGACGTATTCGCGCTGGCCGGATTTGGTCACGCCCCAGGCGCCGAGGACTTCGCTTTCATGCCGGTCTTCGATTGGAATGTCAAAACCGCGTTTCAATTTCCAGTCAATCGTGGAGCAGGGGATGGCCACATAAAATGGAATCTTGTGGCGCGCGGCCAAAACCGCCTTGGTGTAAGTGCCGATTTTGTTCGTCACCTCGCCGGTGCGGCCGAGCGTGCGGTCGCTGCCGACGATGACCAAATCAATTTCTCCGCGCTGCATTAAATGGCCGGCGGCGTTGTCGGCGATGATCTGATGAGAAACTTTTTGTTGCGCGAGTTCCCACGCGGTGAGCGACGCGCCTTGTGAACGCGGACGGGTTTCGTCGCAGAAGACATGGAACTTTTTCCCCTGCGCCTGCGCGGCATACATCGGTGCAGTGGCGGTGCCGGTGTCCACGAATGCCAGCCAGCCGGCGTTGCAGTGCGTCAAAATTTTCATGCCATTGCGGATTAGCTTTGCGCCGTGCTGGCCAATTTCCTCACAGTGGCGTGAATCTTCGTTCGCAAATTCCTCGGCGGCGGCCAGCGCCAGCGATTGTTGCTCGGCCACGGTTTCGCCGCGCGCCATGTGGCGGCGGACATCATTCATCGCATTCACAGGATCAACGGCGGTTGGCCGCGCGTCCGCCAAAGTTTTGTAAACCAGTTCGACATGCGCGGAAAACTTTTTTAAATCATTCCCGCGAAAGGCCAGTGCGCCTTGCGCGAGTCCGTAGGCAGCCGTTGCGCCAATCGCACCTGCGCCGCGCACGACCATGTCTGTGATGGCGCTGGCGGTGGCGCGGAAATTTTTCCTGCCGACGATTTTGAATTCGTGCGGCAGGAGGCGTTGTTCGATGAGGCGGACGGAGTTGCTTTTCGCGTCGAAGGTGACGGTGCGGAAATGTTCGGTGCGTCCGCGGATAGTTACATTCATTTAGCGTTTCGATTTTTTCAGGTGGGCAATTTTTTCTTTGATGGGCGCAAAGGCGGGCTGGGCGCGGAGCTTTTTCAGGTCGGCATCCTTGGCCAGCCAATTGAAATCGCGGTAGCCGAGTTCGAGGGCGCGATCCAGTGCGGCGATGGCGCGATCGAATTCCTCGGTCAGCGAATAACTGCAAGCGAGGTTATAAAATACAGTCGGGTTTTCTGGCTCAAGCTGAGCAAGGCGTTCATCTACATGGAGGCCTTCGGTGAAGCGGCCGCGCTGTGTGTAGTGGTCGCCGAGTAACTGGAGGGCGTCCACATAATCGGGGTCGCGGCGGATGAGTCCTTCCATGAATTGGATTTTGGTGTCCAGTTCACGTTGATCTGGGTGGGGCGATTTTTTCTTCGCGATTTTTTTGGCCGACATACGACGGTGGATTTTTTCGCACCGGTTGCAGCAAGTCAAGCGGCGGCTGAATTATTTGATGGAATTGACGTGAAGGTTGGGATTAGAGTTAAGGCAGAGTTGAAATATGAAATGTTTTGTCACCGGAGCTTCCGGATTTATCGGGTCGAATCTTGTCCACGAGTTGGTGGCGCGTGGACATCGGGTCAAGGCGTTGCTGCGACCTGGCGCCGATGAACGCGGGCTGCTTGGCCTGAAGTATGAGCGTGTGACGGGTGATCTTTTTGACCGGGACTTGCTGCATCGCGAAATGGAAGGCAGTGAATGGTGCTTTCATGTCGCGGCCAGCTACCACTTGTGGATGCGCGATTACAAACCGATGTATCAGGCCAATGTTGAAGGCACACGCAACGTGCTTGAGACGGCGGGAAAAATCGGTTGCCGAAAAATCGTTTACACGAGCACGGTCGGCTGCATTGGTTTACCTAAAGAGTTGAACGGTAAAATTACTCCGACCACGGAAATTGACACCGTGACCGAAGCGCAGATGACTAACGATTACAAGCGATCCAAGTTTCAAGCTGAGGCGGTGGCGATGGAATTGTATCGCAAACAAGGACTTCCCGTCATCATCGTGAATCCCTCCGCGCCCATCGGGCCGGGCGACATTAAGCCGACGCCGACGGGACAGATCATCGTGGATTACTTGAACCGAAAAATACCAGCTTATCTGGACACGGGCTTGAACTGGGTTCACGTCCGCGATGTGGCAATCGGTCATATTCTTGCCGCCGAGAAGGGGCGATTTGGTGAGCGCTATATTTTGGGTAACAAGGATGGCAATTGGACGATGTTGCAGACCTTCGCCGTGTTGGAAAAACTTACCGGCATTCCTGCGCCGACCAAAAAAATTCCCTACTGGCTGGCCGAGCGCGTCGCGGAAGTCAGCGAATGGGGCGCTTTTTTTACCGGCAAGGCACCGCGCGCGACGCTTGCTGGTGTGCGCATGGCCAAGCACAAAATGTGGTTCAATCCCAACCGCGCCATCTGGGATTTGGGACTGCCGCAGACGCCTCCGGAACAGGCTTTTGCCGACGCGGTTGCCTGGTTTCGCACGAACGGCTATTTGAAAAAATAATCCGCCGCCGTCGCCTTTGCTTTTCGCGCCACCGAAATTGTCCACCTTTTCGCAAAACTGGCCTTGCCTTTTAGGTGCGCTTGTGAAAAATTTCACGAACATTTATGGCACACGTCAAACTCCACATTCCCGGCCCCGTCGAAGTCAGCGAAAAAACCTTCAAGGCGCTTTGCACGCCGATGATCGGCCACCGCGGGCAGGGCTTCAAAGACCTCTACGCAAAAATGCAACCGCAGCTCCAGACGCTGCTCTCCACCAAGCAACTGGTATATCTCTCCACGTCCAGTGCGTGGGGTGTGATGGAAGGCGCGGTGCGGAATCTGGTGCAGAAAAAAGTCCTGAACTGCATGTGCGGCGCGTTCTCGGACAAGTGGTTTGACGTTTCCAAAAAATGCGGCAAACAAGCCGAGGCACTGCAAGTCGAGTGGGGTTCGCCCATCCGCGCCGAGGCGATTGACAAGAAACTCGCGACCGGCGAATTTGACGCGCTCACGCTCATCCACAACGAAACTTCCTCCGGCACGATGTCGCCGCTGGCGGAAATCGCCGCGCTCAAGAAAAAATACCCCGATGTCATGTTCATCGTGGACGCGGTCAGCTCGATGACCGCCGTGCCATTGAACTTCGACGCACTCGGCATTGACGTTTTGCTCGCTGGAACGCAAAAAGCGTTTGCGTTACCGCCCGGCCTCGCGGTGTTCGTCGCGTCGCCCGCCGCGCTCGCGAAAGCGGCGACGGCCAAAGATCGTGGATATTATTTTGACTTCGTGGAATTTCAGAAAAACGCCGAGCAGAGCATGACGCCGAGCACGCCGGCCATTCCGCACATTTACGCGTTGAGCAGCAAGCTTGACGATTTTTTTGCCGAAGGTTTGGAAAACCGTTACGCGCGCCACGCCAAGACGAACCAGATGACGCGCGACTGGGCGGCGAAACACGGCTTCACGCTGTTCCCGGAAAAAGGTTTTGAATCCATCACGCTCACCTGCGTGAACAACGGCGCGAAGCCCGGCGGTCGCACCGTGGACGCGGCGAAATTGCAAAAGCTCGTCAAGGATCAGGGTATCCTGATTGACGGCGGCTACGGAAAAATCAAAGGCACGACGTTCCGCCTCTCGAACATGGGCGACGAAACGGAAGCCACGATGAATCAGCTTTACGCCGCGCTGGACAAGGCGATGGCGCAACTTTGATTTTTGGTTGGGTTCATGGTTCCGGCAATCCGCGCAGGCGGGTTGCCGGTTTTTCTTTTCCCTGACCACGAATCGCGCAAAACTAAACCGTGCAAGCCGATTCTGCTTATCAACTCGTTCGGCTGAACAACGGCATCTGCTCCGTGCGCTCACTGGCGGACGCGGAGACGTTTCATCCGGTCGTCGGTCCGGTCGCCGAAGCCGAGGCACTTTACGTCAACCAGCTTAAACTGCGCGAACGACTCAAAAATCACACCGGTGAATTTGTGATTTGGGATGTCGGTCTCGGCGCGGCGGCGAATTCGCTCACCGTCTTGCGCGCCACGCGTGACATCGAGTGCCAGATTCGCCTCGTCAGTTTTGATCACACCATCGAGCCGTTGAAATTCGCCTTGCAGCACGCCAACGAACTTGGCTACTTCGGCGGCTACGAAAATCATCTGCAAAAATTTATTTGCGACCAGCGCGTGATTTTTCGAGATGGTGCGCAATCCGTAAATTGGGGATTTCACTTGGGCGACTTCCCAACATGGTTGGATACAAACAATGCTGGCCGTGCGCCAGCACCGCCGCACGCGATTTTGTTCGATGCGTATTCGCCCGCGCGCAATCCGGCGATGTGGACGTTGCCGCTATTCACCAACTTGTTCCAGCAGCTCGACCCGCAGCGACCGTGTGCGATGCCGACGTATTCGCGCAGCACGATTTTGCGGGTGACGCTGCTGCTCGCCGGATTTTTTGTCGGCGTCGGCCACGCGACCGGCGAGAAAGAAGAAACAACCATTGCTGCGAATACTTTGGATTTAATTGCCGAGCCGCTCGACGCGCGCTGGCTGGCGCGCGCAACACGTTCCGACTCCGCCGAGCCGCTGCGCGAAGCGGTTTATTCCCGTGCTCCGCTGGCACTGGTCACTGCAGATATATTGCGTCGGCATCCGCAGTTTCAAACCGGCGGATGATTTTGCATGCGCTGGGGTTTGACATTTTATTTTTCGCTCCTAGACTCGCCTTGAAAGAAGCCGCTGGTTTCACGACAGCGGGGAAGAATTAGTCAAACGCAGTCAAAACTTAATCCCCTGATAAAACTATGATTGGACTTATCGTGTTAGTCGTATATCTCGCCATTATCGTCGCCATCATCGCCGGAATTTGGAAAGTATTTACCAAGGCTGGCAAGCCGGGTTGGGCGGCCATCGTTCCCATCTACAACCTCATCGTCTTGCTTGAAATCGCTGGCAAGCCGCTATGGTGGATTATCCTGATGCTCATTCCGCTGGTGAACTTAGTCGTGGCAATCATCGTTGGGATCGAGATCGCCAAAAAATTTGGCAAGGGTGCTGGTTTTGGAATCGGACTGACGTTTTTGGGTTTCATCTTCTATCCAATCCTCGGTTTCGGTGACGCGCAATACGAAGGATAGAAACAATCCGCCCCCGTTTTTTCAGCCGCCGTTCGCCTCCTGGTGACGGCGGTTTTTTTATTTTTGAACTTTCACTAGCGAGAAAGTTTTCTACACTGCCCGCATGAACGTCTTTGTCACCGGCGGCGCCGGTTATATCGGTTCCGTTTGCACGGAAGAACTTCTCAACGCCGGGCATACAGTCACTGTGTTTGACAACCTCACGGAAGGCCATCGCTCGGCGGTGGATCCGCGCGCGAAATTCGTCGAGGGCTGCCTGCGCGATGCCAAACTAGTGAAGCAGTCGCTGTTGGACGCCAAGGCCGACGCCATTTTACATTTTGCCGCCAGCGCACTCGTGGGCGAGTCCATGACCGACCCGAAAAAGTATTTCCACAACAATCTCGTCAACGCCCTCAAGCTAGCCGATGCCGCCGTGGAATGCGGCGTGAAAAAATTTGTCTTCAGCTCCACCTGCGCTACCTACGGCCCGCCGGATCGCGTGCCGATGACGGAAGATTTGCCCCAACGCCCGATCAATCCCTACGGCGAGGCGAAGCTGATGTTCGAGAAAGTGCTGACGTGGTATCGCGAAATCTACAAGCTGGATTTCATCGCGTTCCGCTATTTCAACGCCGCCGGCGCGAGTGAAAAATTCGGCGAGCATCATCGTATTGAATCGCACCTGATTCCAAACGTGCTATTCGTCGCGCTTGGCAAAAAGTCGCACGTTGAAATTTTTGGCACGGATTATCCGACGCCAGATGGGACGTGTATCCGCGATTACATTCACATCAAAGATTTGGCGCAGGCGCACATCCTCGGTTTGCAGCCGGGCAAGAGCGGTTTCTTCAACCTCGGCAACGGCGACGGTTATTCGGTGAAAGAAGTCATCACGACGTGCGAACAGATCACCGGCAAGAAAATCCCGGTGATTGAGAAGCCGCGTCGCGTCGGCGACCCGCCCCGGCTCATCGCCGCCGCGACGAAGGCGCACACCGAACTCGGCTGGAAGCCGCAATATCCCAAGCTGGAAGACATCGTGAAGACCGCTTGGGCGTGGCACGTCAAGCATCCAACCGGCTACGCGGATTGATTGGTCGGGGAGTGTTGTTTTTGGGCAAATGATGTCTGGCTCGTTTTGGGGATTCGTGTGAGACTTCGCCAGCCTAAAAATTTATGTTTGTCATTCTGACCGGAATTCTCGCGGGCATCATCCATGTCTGGACGGGGCCGGATCATCTCACGGCGGTTGCGCCGCTGGCGGTGCGGCGTCCGCAAAAGGCGTGGATTCCCGGTGTGCGCTGGGGTGTTGGACATTCCGCCGGGGTGGCGGTGGTTGGTTTGCTTTCACTGTTGTTGCGCGGTTTGATTCCCGTGGAATGGCTTTCTTCATGGGGCGAACGGCTTGTCGGCGTGATGCTCTTCGGCATTGGACTTTGGGCGCTGCATCAGGCTTTCAAAAATAAAATCCACGCGCACGAGCATGTGCACGATGGCGAACCGCACGTCCATATTCATACGCATCAGCACGGCCATGCGCCGGAAAAATCCGCGCCGCATCGCCACACGCACGCGGCGTTTGGCATCGGCACTTTGCATGGGCTCGCAGGCAGCTCGCATTTTCTAGGCGTGTTGCCGGCGCTTGCGTTGCCGACGACGGTGCAAGCGGTTGTTTACATCGGCTCATTCGGTGTGGGCACGGTTGTCGCGATGGCAACGTTTTCGTGGGGTATGGGAAAACTGGCAACGCGGATGGCCGACCACGGACAACATTTTTATCGCAATCTGATGACCGCGTGCGGTGTGGCGGCGTTGGGTGTCGGCGTGTTCTGGCTGGCGACGAGTTTTAAGTAATTCTTCAGGCGGTCGGGCTTGTCGCGCCGGGTAGGGGCGGCGGTTTAATCTGCTTTGGCGCCGGCGCGGCGGCGGGGTGCTGATCCATCCGCATCTTCAACGAATGGGCGGGGACGCCGGCGTCGCGGCGTTTGATGGCCGCATCAATGCGCTGGTGCATCTGCGTTTTGTTGGTGCAGTGCAGCATGGCGGTTTCTTCGGTGATCAAATCATTTTCAAAGGCCGTGACCAGCGACTGTTCAAAGCTGTGCCAGCCGAGAGTGCTGCCCGCCTCGATGATGTCACCGAGCCGGCGGGTTTCGGTTTCGCCCTGCGAGATGACCTCGCGCGAACGCAGGTTGCTGCCCATCAATTCCGTGACCAGCAGACGTCCGCCGCCGACTTTGGGTGCGAGCCGCTGGCTGACGATGTAGCGCAGACTGCTGGCGAGCCGTTCGCGCACCTGCTGTTCTTCTTCCTGACTGAACATGCCGAGAATGCGGTTGATGGTTTGTCCCGCGCTGATGGTGTGCAGCGTGCTGTAAACGACGTGCCCGGTCTCGCCGGCGGTCAGCGCGATTTCCATCGTCTCGCGATCGCGAATTTCGCCGACAAAAATTATTTTCGGCGCCTGCCGCAGCGCGGCGCGCAGTCCGGCGGGAAACTGGAAAAAATCCCGGCCCAGTTCGCGCTGGCTAAAGGTGGCCTTGAGTTGCGGATGCAAAAATTCAATCGGATCTTCCAGCGTGACGACATGCGCTTCTTGCGTCAGGTTGATTTCATTCAACATCGCGGCGAGCGTGGTGGTCTTGCCGCTGCCGGTGGCGCCGGTCACGAAAATCAGCCCGGTTTTTTCCTTGATGATTTCGCGGAAAATCGGCGTCAGCTTCAGCGCCTCCATCGAGGGGATTTTTGACTGCAACCGACGCAACACCATCGCGTAATTTCCATTTTGCTTATAGATGTTCACGCGAAAGCGGCCGATGTCCGCCAGCGAGTAGCTGCAATCGCACGAGCCGTTGTCCGTCATGTCCTGCAGCAGCCGCGGATTGCCGTTGATGATGGCGCGGGCCAGCGTTTCGATGCGCGCGCTGGTGAGCACCGGTTCCGGTTCATACGATTTGAGGTGGCCGTGGACTTCAATCTGGGGCGACTTGCCAGCGACAAACAGCAGATCGGAAATGCCGTCGGTGCTGTGGATCATCGCCGCCAGCATGGCGTCCAGTTCTCCGGTTGAAATAGTTTCCATGGTTGAGTCGGTGTTCGCTATTGATCGCTGTCTGAATCTAGCGGCAGAAAATTTATTGGCCAGACGAAACTCACGGTGAAATTTTCTTGCCAAAGCGGTCGCGTCACCGGCATTTTCTGACATGGCAGCGACGCGCAAATCCATCTTCGACGAACCGTTCTATCAACCGGCTGGTAAATTTTTCCCGACCAACGCCAAGATTGGTTTGACCTACGACGATGTCACTCTGGCTACGTTGTATTCCGAAATTCTTCCGCGCGACACCCAGCTCGAGACTGCACTCTCGGGCGAATTGCACCTCAATATTCCTGTCATTTCGTCGGACATGGATACCGTCACCGAATCGCGCATGGCCATCGCCATGGCCATCAACGGCGGCCTCGGCCTCATCCATTACAACATGCCGGAACGCCAGCAGCTTTCCGAAGTCAGCCGCGTCAAGTATCACGTCCAGGGTTTGATTCAGGAACCGATTCAAGTTTCGCCCGACCAACTTATCGGCGACGTGCTGAAACTCATCGAGGAAAAAAAATTCGGCTTCAGCACCTTTCCCGTCGTGGATGCCAAGGGCAAACTCGTCGGCCTCCTTTCCGGCCACGTCGTCAAGCCGCGCTACGCCGCGAAAAAAGTCCGCGATGCGCTCACGCCGCGCAATCAGGTTCACAGCATCACCAAAAAGGAACTCGGCAAGGATCCCATCGCGCGCGCCGACAAGTTTTTCACCGAACACATCGGCATCCACAAACTCCTCGTCGTGGATGAAGAAGATCATTTGCACGGCCTCATCACCTTGAGCGACGTGGAACGGATTCAGTTGGAACGCAAGGCGCAGTTCAAGCCCGCGCGCGACGCGCAATTCCGCCTCGTCTGCGGCGCAGCCGTGAGCGCCACGCGCAACGCCTTTGGCGAACTCGACCGCGAACGCATTTTGAATCACGTCGGCGGCCTCGTTGAACGCGGCGTGGACGTCGTCGCCGTGTCCACCGCGCACGGTTTCAGCAAGGGCGTGGGCGACACGGTGAAGGTGCTGCGCGCCGCGTTTCCAAATTTGCCCATCATCGCTGGCAACGTCACCAGCGCGGCAGGCGTTGAATATCTCGCCGACTGCGGCGCAAACGCCATCAAGGTAGGGCAGGGGCCGGGTTCCATTTGCACCACGCGCATCGTCGCCGGCGTGGGCATTCCGCAGATGACGGCGCTTTACGTATGCTCGCTCGCGGCCAAAAAGAAAAAGATCGCCATGCTCGCCGATGGCGGCATCACCAAGTCCGGCGACATCGTGAAGGCGATGACGCTGGCGCAGGCCGTTATTTGCGGCGGGATTTTCGCCGGTTGCACCGAGGCGCCGGGCGACACGGTGGAAATCAGCGGCAAAATGTATAAGCATTATCGCGGCATGGGCAGCCTCGCGGCGATGAAATCCGGCAGCGCCGCGCGTTACGGCCACGAGAAGGCCGACGCCACGCGCAAAGTTGCGGCGGAAGGCATCGAGGCGCTCAAGGAAAGTTGCGGCTCGGTGGATCGCGTGTTGGCGCAGCTCATCGGTGGCATCCAGAGTGGCATGGGTTATCTCGGCGCGAAAAATTTGGAGCAGCTCCGCGAGAAGGCGCGTTACATTCGCGTCAGCCCCGCCGGCCAACGCGAAGCCGCGCCGCATGATGTGGTGGAATTGAAGACGGGAAATTAAAACTCTACCGGCTCGTTCAATTTGCCGCATTGCGCGCAGCGGGAACGTTCCGCGTCCGCGTCGTCGGTGTAGACGTTGCCGCACTTCTTGCAGCGGAACACGCGGTCTTCGGGATGCGCCGGACCAAACCGGCGGCGACGGAGTTCGGAGAAGATACCCACTACGCAGAGCGCACCCAATGCCAGCGCCACATAAAGCAACATCAGATTGGCAATGCTCATGGTGCGTTGGTGGCTGGCACGGTGTGCCAGTTGAAGGTGATTTCGCCCAGCGTCAATCCCGTTGCCGGTGCGAACCGCACGGCGCGAGCGAGTGCTAATCCCTTTTGATCAGCGGCTTCGCATTCGCTGGATTCCAGTAAAACGACAGAAACCACACTTCCATCCTTGCCCACCAATACCTGCACCCGGCTGGGGGCGATAACATCGTTGTAGGCGAGCGTGGGCACGGCAAGGTTGTTCAATATCCGTCGCTGCGCCAGTTCTCCCGAAAATTGCAACGTGGAATTTTGTGGCAAGATGGATTCGATTTTCACCGCGGGAAAAGTCATTTGTGCCAACGGCTTGAAATCAAGCCGCGAGTTGCCCGACTCGTTGGTTGCCATGAAGGTGTGAAAGGCTACGCCATAGCGTTCGGTGAGCGGCGCTAAAAATTGCGGCGGCTCGGTCCAGTGAAACGAGGGTGAATCGATTTCCGGCGGCTCACGCAGGGTGGCCGCGCTCAATTCATTCCAGTGCGGCAGCACAAACAGCGTTGGGTCAGTCAACGCGATGAGTTCGCTTGTGGTGTTGGCTAGATGAAATACCGGCACATTTGCGGGCGTGCGCGCGGTGGGAGTTTTTTTGGTTCCGAAAAGAAAAACGAATACCAGATGCACCGCCATCGCCAGAGTGATAAGGAAAATCCAGCGCGAAACCCCCCAGCCCTCGCGCGGCGATTTGGTGTCGGCGGGCGGCTGCGCTTCAATCGCATCGGCGTTCATGGTTGGACGGGCGCACCCGCCTCGCGCGGCAGCGTGGCGAGCAGCAGGTTGGTGATGCCGATTTCCGGTTGGCGCACAACCGTGGCCAGATGGGCAAGCTGTTCGTAGCTGACAGCCTTGTCTGCGTGGATGACGAGCGTGAGCGGCATGTGCGCGGCCTTGGCATCGGCGGCAAGAATGGTTTTCAAAACCGTTTCGGATACGATTTGATTTTCAAAATACAAACGCCCCTGCGCATCCACGGCCATCGCCACCGTGGGTTTGTCCACGCCGGGCAAATCACCGGCGGACGGCGGTTGCAAATTCATCCGCAGACCGGACACCGGCAGCATACCGCCGAGCATCAGCAAAATCATCAGCGCAAAAAACACGGCCGCAAACGGCGCGACATCGAACTGGCTGCGGAGGATTTTGGAGTTGCGCGGAAATTTCATTTGCCGTTGCCGCTTTCGGTCACAATGTTGGTGATTTCGGCGGCGGCGCGTTCCATGTCGAGGATGATTTTGTTTACGCGGCTGACGAGGTAGTTGTAGCCAGCGTGTGCGGGAATGGCCACGGCGATGCCTCCCGCCGCGCAGACCAGCGCCTTCCAGACACCATGCGAAAGCAATTCCATGTGCGCATACAAACCGGCCTGCTCAATCTGGCCGAAGACATCGATGAAACCCAAAACCGTTCCAAACAGCCCAATTAACGGCGCAATTTGCGCGATGGTGGCGAGCAGATTTAATTTTTCTTCAAGCCGGGGAACTTCGACCAACCCGGCTTCCTCCACTGCCTCGCGCACGCGTTCGCGGCCGAGTTCGCGCGCGAGGATGGCTGATTTCACGAGCCGAGCGACGGGTCCCGCCGTGGCGTCGCAAATGGCGATGGCCTCGACGACGTTGCCGCGCTTCATCACCGTGCGGACACCGTTGAGAAACTCGGCAGAATTGATTTGCGAGCGGTGGCAATACAGTGCGCGCTCCACGAAAACAACAGCGGCGGTAGCGGCGGCAATGAGAATAAGCCACATGACTGGTCCGCCATTGGCTAAAAGTGTCGGCAACATGGAAGTTTTATAGGCGTTTGCGGGAGAAATTCAAAGCGCGAAAAACAGAATTCATAATTCAGAATTCGGGAGTCGGAATCAGGTATTCCCGCGCCGCGCAAAAATTTCTTCTCAATTCTGGCTTCTGGCTTCCGGCTTCTGTATTTTTGGCGCATGGAAAATCCAGACCAATTACGCGAACTCTTCCGGATGCAAAAAGCCCTCAACGAACGCATCGGCGTCAAAACCGACGGCATGAGCGAGGAGGAAAAAACCAAGTGGCTGCTCAACTACACGCGCGCCATGCAGCAGGAAATGGCCGAGCTTACCGACAGCGTCCCGTGGAAATGGTGGGCCAAGTATCAGAAGTTCGACGAACAGAACGCCCGCGTCGAAGTCGTGGATTTGTTCCATTTTCTCATCAGCATGGCACAAGTGCTCGGCATGAGCGCGGATGATGTGTTCGCTGCCTACGTCAAAAAGAACGCCGTTAACTTTGAGCGTCAAGACAGCGGCTATGTGAAGAAGGACGAGAACGATTCCAAGCACATCTAATTTCTACTCTCGCTTGTGGCTGACTTCAATTACCAGCTCGGCAGTAGTGGAAAAAACACCAAGCTGGCAACTTGGGCCGGCGGCATCGTCGCCTGCTTGTTCGCCACGCCATTCGCTGCCGCAGGTTTGTTTGTCATTTGGCAGGGCATAAAAAAAATATCTCACGGCGAGACCGGGCAGGGCATCGGCATCATTTTGTTCGGATCGGTCTTCGCAGCCATCGGCTTGGGCATCATGTATGCCGCCATCACCGCCGGACGCCGGCAACGGTTTGCCGAAGAAAAGTGGAATGCCAAAACGGACGGCGAAAAAAAAATCTGGCTCGCGCGCGATGACTGGGCCGCTGGTAAAATAAAATCCTCGGCTGCGGCGCAAACCAAAATACTGTTTATCTTCGCGCTGGCGTTTGGCTGCTTCGGAACGGCGATGTCTATTTTCGTTTTGCCCAAGGAATTGCACAGCGGCAATGACAAAGCGCTGTTGATTCTTTTGTTTCCCGCCATCGGGATCATTTGCGGCATCGCGGTCGTGCGCAGTGTTTTGTCGCGCCGTCGTTTTGGTGAATGCTGGTTTGAACTCGCGCAGGTTCCCGCACCGCTCGGCGGTTCGCTTGATGGCCTGATTCAAACCGGACGACCGCTGCACTTGGAACAGGGATTGCACCTAAAACTTTCCTGCATCAATCGCACCGTCTCAAAGTCGGGCGACAGCGAGCATGTTTCCGAAAACATTCTTTGGCAGAACGAAAAAGTGTTTCGCCCCGACGCCGCGTTGTCCGCGACTGGCGCAGGCGGCAGCGGCATACCAGTCCATTTTGAATTGCCAGCCGAACAACCGGAAGCATCGTTGCGCGGCCAATCAACCGTCGTCTGGCGGCTAGAAGCGCGAGCGAAAATGGCGGGACCGGATTTTATCGCGTTATTTGAAGTTCCGGTTTTCCGTGTGGCTAACTTTGTGCCGTCGCCGACGAACGAACTTGACCCAACAGCGTCACTGCAAATGCCTGCGGAAGAAATCCGGCGCGACGAACACTCGCGCATTCAAGTGAACGACGTTTCCGGCGGACGCGAATTTTATTTTCCTGCCGCGCGTAACCGTGGCACCGCAGCCTTTACGACGTTGTTCATGGTGGTATTCAGCGGCGCGGCGGTTTGCATGTATCGCGGACACGCGCCGATTTATTTCACCATCATATTCGGTTTAATCGGCGTGCTGTTGATCGTTGGCGTCTTCAATTTGTGGTTCAAGTCCAGCCGCATCACGGTCAACACCACAAATGTTCAGTTGCAGAAACGCTGGTTAATTTTCAGTCACACGCGCGAGTTTTCGTCGAGCGACTACGCGCGTTTTGCCACAAAAATGGGCATGCAGAGCGGCTCGACTATTTTCACGGACATCAAACTCGTTCGCATTGGCGCGGATGCGGAATTCGCCGAAAAGATGAAACGATTTGAAGGCAGTCAGCAGGTAAATCAAATTGCGATGGAGCGATTTCGTCAGGCTGCCGGGCCGTCCGGTGTCACCGTCGCCAACAGCATCGCCAACGCGGCCGAAGCCGAATGGCTCGTGAAACAAATGAACCAAGCGCTCGGTCGCCGCACTTAAAAAATCGTGAACACTAAACTTAAGAAATCAAAAAACAAAAATTCCGTTCCGGCGCGCTGGCGCAAGGAAGTGGAGCGCATTCTCATCACCGACGCCCAGCTTGCCCGGCGCGTGAAAACTTTGGCGCGTGAGATTGAAAAAGATTTTCGTGGGCGCGAAATGGTCGTCGTCTCGCTCTTGAGCGGCACGGTGATGTTCCTCGCGGATTTGATCCGGCACTTGAATTTGCCGCTGCGGCTGGATTTCATCGGCGTGTCCAGCTACGGCAGCGGCACGGAATCTGGTGAGTTGGTCTTCACTAAGGAACTTCGCCTCGACGTGCGCGGGCGCGACGTGCTGCTGGTGGACGATATTCTCGACACCGGCAAAACCATGAGCCGCGTGTTGCCAAAAATCCGTGCGCTCAAGCCCCGCCGTATCAAAACCTGTGTGCTGCTCGACAAACCGGCGCGTCGACGAGAAGACGTCATCGCGGACTACGTCGGTTTTGCGATTCCCGATTTGTTCGTGGTCGGCTACGGGCTTGATTTCGCCGAGCGCTATCGCAACCTGCCATTCGTCGGTGTGCTGCATCCGCACGTTTACAAGGAGGTCAGTAAAACCGTCATTCTGCCATGAACGAACTCAAATTCATCAGCCTGCTTGGCTGGCCCGCAATGCTGCTGTTCGCGTGGGCGATTTCCTACAACCGCAAAAATTTCCCGTGGCGCACCGTGCTGTGGGGACTCGGCCTGCAATTCACGCTCGCGCTGCTCATTTTGAAAACGCCGTGGGGCGGAATGTTGTTTGAATTCGCCGGCAAGGTCATCCAGAAATTGATTCACTTTTCGAGCGAGGGAACGAAATTCGTTTTTGGCCCGCTGGCCGATAGCGATTTGCTTTCCGAAAAATTCGGGCCCGGCAATTCCGTCGTGTTCGCCATCCTGATCGTCGGCACGGTCGTCATCGTCGCATCGCTGTCGTCGCTGTTTTATCATTGGGGCATTTTGCAGCGCGTCGTCCGCGCCGTGGCGTTTGTCATGCGCAAAATCATGGGCACGAGCGGCAGCGAAACGCTTTCCGCCGCCGCCAACATCTTCATGGGCCAGACCGAAGCGCCGCTGGTCATCCGGCCTTACGTCCCGAAGATGACGCGCAGCGAAATCATGACCATCATGGTTTGCGGCATGGCGCACATTGCCGGCGGCGTTGCGGCGGTGTATGCCGCGATGGGCATGAAGGCCGGCTACCCGAACACCGCCGGCCACCTGCTTACCGCGTCCGTGCTGAATTGTCCCGCCGCGCTGCTCATCGCCAAAATCATGCTGCCGGAAACGGAGAAGAGCGAAACCGCCGCCGGTGCGACCGCCATGACGCCGCGCACCACGGTCAATTCCATTGACGCGATTTGTCGCGGCGCGGGCGACGGCTTCCAGTTGTCGCTGAATATCTGCGCCATGCTCATCGGCTTCATCGCCATCATCTCCCTCGCGAACTACGTCTTCGGCTGGACGCAACTGCACCTCGACGTGACGCACGCATTGACGCTGCAAAATGTCTTCGGTTGGGTGAATGCGCCGTTCGCGTGGCTCATGGGCGTGCCAATGGCGGACTGCCTGAACGTCGGGCAAATTCTCGGCGAACGCATCGTGCTCAACGAATTCGTCGGCTACCTCGACCTTACCGCCAACGCGAAAAAACTCGCGCTCGACCCGCGCAGTTTCACCATCGCGACTTATGCGCTGTGCGGCTTCGCGAATTTTTCCAGCATCGCGATTCAGATTGGCGGCATCGGCTCGCTTGCGCCGGAGCGGCGCGGCGAAATGGCCAAGGTCGGTCTGCGCGCGATGGTCGGCGGCCTGCTCGCCGCCTACATGACCGCGTGCCTCGCGGGTTTCCTGCTGTAAATCAGCTCTTGCTCAGGCGTTCCACCGGTTTCTCGAAAAACATTTGTTGTGCTTCGGCGAGGATGGCGGGAATGCGATTGACGAACGGACTGTTTTTCAGCGCGGCGCGCAGATCGAGCGTCGGCGCTTTCGCCGCGTTCTCGCCGGGGAACCAGTGGTCGGCCTGACCGAGCAGGTTGTAGCGCATCTTGCCCCACGCGGTGAGTTCCAGCGGCTTGCCGAAAGTCCAGAGCCGCAGGATTTCCGTGACATTGATGTGGCCGGGCACGTCCACGTAATTCGGCAAACCCTCATGCCAGCGCGCGCACCAGTCCGCGCCGAGAACTTTTTCCATTTCCGCGCGCCAGCGCTTTTCGATGGGCGCGATGGTGGCGGGAATGCGGTCGTAAAATTCCAGCGCGGCGACGTGTTCGTCAAAATCCGTCGGCTTGGCCGCGCCGCAGCTCAAGGTGTGAACCTCCGGCCGCGCGAGGCAGTAAAGGTCGTTGAACTGCATCGGCGTGAGCGGCGCGGAGAGCGCTTTGATCTTTTCGCCCGGCTCCTGAAGTTTGCCGCCCTTGTCGTTCGGGCTGATGATGAACACGCCCATGTCGAGCTTGCGCGCCGCGACGACCGCCGGCCAGTTCAGGTCGTTTACGAAATACCAGTGCAGGTTGACGTAATCAAATTCGCCAGTTTTCACGGCCTCCAAAATGATGTCCGTCGTGGCGTGCGTGGAAAAGCCGATGAAGCGGCAGCGGCCTTCCCTCTGCAATTTGCGCGCAGCTTCGAGGCAACCGCCGGATTTGAGCGACCAGTCGAGCGTCTCGCGGTTGTTGATGCCGTGTAGCGAGAGCAAGTCCACATGGTCGAGCTTCAGATAATTCATCGAAGTCTCGAAAATTTTCAAAAACTCGGCGGCGCTGGCCTGCGGTGCGACCTTGGTCTGCACGATCATTCTGTCGCGCGGCAATTTCGGGAGCAAGTTGCCGAGTTGCATTTCCGACGTGCCGTAGCCGCGCGCGGTTTCGATGTGATTGATGCCGAGTTCCAGCGCGCGGTGGATGGTGGCTTCGAGATTTTCCTGATTGGCGCGCGGGATGTCCTGCGGGGCGACGTCCTGCCACTTGTGCTGGTAGCGCATGCCGCCGCAGGAGATGACGGGCATCTGGAGATTGGTCCGGCCGAAACGACGATACTTCATGGCGCGGAAAATAGGCTGTGTAGATGAGAAGCGCAAGCGGAGCATTTGCGCGAATCGCTTTCTTGCGCGGTGAGGAAAATTTGTTATCGTCTCGGCCTTCGATTTGGAATTTTATGGCATTACTCAACGACAATTATCTTAAACTCAAAGCGGGTTATCTGTTTCCGGAAATAGGTCGCCGCGTGAAGGCGTTTTGCGACGCCAATCCCGAAGCCGCCAAGCGCCTCATCCGTTGCGGCATCGGCGACGTGACCGAGCCGCTGCCGCCCGCCGTCATCGCCGCGATGCACAAGGCCGTGGACGAAATGGCCGCGCGCGAAAGTTTCAAGGGTTACGGCCCGGAGCAGGGCTACGACTGGCTGCGTCACGCCATCGCGGAAAATGATTTCCGCGCGAAAGGTTTGGATATCGCAGACGACGAAATTTTTGTCAGCGACGGCTCCAAGTGCGATTGCGGCGCGATCCTCGACATTCTCGGCAGCAAAAACAAAATCGCCATCAGCGATCCGGTTTATCCGGTTTACGTGGACACGAACGTGATGGTTGGCCACACCGGCGAAGCGAACGAAGCCGGCGCTTACGCCAAGCTGGTTTACCTGCCGTGCAAGGCCAGCAACGGTTTTATTCCGTTGCCGCCGAAGAAGCATGTTGACGTCATCTATCTTTGCTCGCCAAATAATCCGACCGGCGCCGCCGCCACGCGTGAACAGCTTGAAGCGTGGGTGAAATACGCGCTGGAACACAAGTCCGTGATTTTGTTCGACGCCGCCTACGAGGCTTACATCACCGAGCCGGGCGTGCCGCATTCGATTTACGAAATTCCCGGCGCGCGCGAGTGTGCGATTGAATTCCGCAGCTTCTCGAAGAACGGCGGTTTCACCGGCACGCGCTGCGCATTCACCGTCGTTCCGAAATCACTCAACGCCTACACCAAGACCGGTGAGGCGAAGCCGCTGCATCCGTTGTGGAATCGCCGCTCGACGACGAAGTTCAACGGCGTCAGCTATGTCGTCCAGCGCGCGGCGGAAGCGCTGTATTCGCCGGAAGGCAAGGCGCAGGTCGCCGAACTCATCAAGCATTATCTCGGCAACGCCGAAGTCTTGCGCAAGGGCGCGAAGAAGGCCGGGCTCAAAGTGTTTGGTGGCGTGAATGCGCCTTACATCTGGGTGCGCACGCCGAGAGGCGTCACGAGCTGGCAGGCGTTCGACAAGATTCTTGCGGATGCCAACGTCGTCATCACGCCCGGCTCCGGCTTCGGCTCAAAGGGTGAAGGCTTTTTCCGCATCAGTGCCTTCAACAGCCGCGCCAACGCCGAGGAAGTCGCGCGTCGCTTGCAGGAATTGAAGTGGTAATATCACCCTGAAAACAAAGAGCCGCCGGCGTAAAACCGGCGGCTTTTTTCCTTTCAGGAAATGGCGCGTCAGATTTTGACTTTGAATTCTTCGCCCTTTTTCAGCGACTGCACGAACGCCGCCATCAGTTGTGGAATGAATTCCAAATCTTTCAGGCTCACGACTTCCACCGGCGAGTGCATGTAACGGTTCGGCAAACTGATGAGCGCACTCGCGATGCCGCCGCGTGTCCAGAAAATCACATCCGTGTCCGTGCCGCTCGTCGCGGACATGGCTTCGTGCTGGAGCGGAATTTTTTTCTTCGCCGCGACTTCTTCCAGCCGTTTCACGACTTCGGGATGATTGCAACCGCCGTGCGTGAGCGCCGGGCCTTGGCCGATTTTGACGTCACCGTGCTGCGTCTTGCTCACGGTGGGATAATCCGTCGCGTGCGTCACGTCCACGACGAGCGCGACGTCCGGCTTGAGCGAATAGGCGATCTGCCGCGCGCCGAGCAAACCAACCTCTTCCTGCACGTTCGAGACGGCGCAGACTTCACAATTCAACTTCACCTTGGATTCTTTCAACAAGCGCAGCGTTTCCGCCACGGCGAACGTGCCGATGCGATTGTCAAACGCCCGCGCCACCGCGAGGTCGCCGCGCAAAATATCAAATTCATCCGCCAGCGTGATCGGGTCGCCGACGCGGACGATTTTCTCCGCTTCCTTGCGACTGCTGACGCCGATGTCGATGAAGATGTCGTGGATCTTCGGCAGCTTTGGTTCGCCATCCTGCTTGGTGAGGTGTGGCGCGACGTTGCCGACGACGCCCTTGACCGCGCCGCCGCGCGTGTGGATGAAAATGCGTTGCGCCTTGGTGATGGCGGCGTCAATGCCACCCATGCGCCGGACGTAAATGAAGCCGTTGTCATCAATGTAATTCACCGCCATCGCGATTTCGTCCGCGTGCGCGGCGAGCATGATGCGCGGGCCGCCACCCTTGTTCAGCACGGCCACGCAATTACCGTAGGCATCCGAAAATGTTTCGTCGGAAAATTGCTTGGCGTAATCAAGCCAGACACGTTGGCCACGGGTCTCGTGGCCGGTCGGGCTGGGAGTGTTGACAAGGGTTTTGAGAAAATTGAGTGAGGCGTCGCGCATTGCGGGAGGCTAGTCGGCGGCGTGGAAAACGGAAAGCGCATTTTCGCGGCGCGGTTGTTGAATTGACACCGGGGGACGCATTTTCTACTTTCTTCCGGCAAAGACCCCGCCGCTTTGCCCCGGATTTTCGTCCGGGGATTTTTATTGCCGGCGGTAGGGCGGCGCTGCTGCGCCGCTGTGCAAAATTTATAAATTTATGGCAAACACAATTCTCGTCGGCGCCCAGTGGGGTGATGAAGGCAAAGGCAAAATCATTGACGTGCTCACGGAGACGGCGGGCGTCGTCGTGCGCTACGCGGGCGGCAACAACGCCGGTCACACGGTCATCGTCAAAGGCAAGAAGACGGTGTTGCATCTGATCCCCTCCGGCATCCTGCGCAAAAATAAATTGTGCGTGATCGGCAACGGCGTGGTGCTCGATCCCATCGGCCTCGTCAGTGAGATGGAAGGCTTGAAGAAAAACGGCGTCGCCGTCACGCCCAAGAATTTTGTGCTGAGCGAGACGGCGCACGTGGTGTTTCCGTATCACCGCGAATTGGATGGCGCGCGCGAAACGCTCAAGGGCAAAAATAAAATCGGCACCACCAAGCGCGGCATTGGCCCGGCTTACGGCGACAAAGCGGCGCGCGTTGGCTTGCGTGTCAGCGATTTGGTTGATTCGGCGAAGCTCAAAGTGAAGTTGGAAGCGCGCATCAAGGAAAACAACGCGGTGTTGAAATCGCTCGGTGCGAAACAGCTTTCATTCAAACAGATTTTTGCGGAATACAACAAGGCTGGACAGTATTTGAAACCGTTCGTGCAAAACACGGTTGTGCTGTTGCATGAGCAGATTCGCCACGGCGCGGACATTTTGTTTGAAGGTGCGCAGGGCACGTTTCTCGACATTGACCACGGCACTTATCCGTTCGTCACGTCATCCAACACCACGGCGGGCGGTGCTTGCACCGGTTCCGGTGTGCCGCCGCATCGCATGGACCGAGTCGTCGGTGTGATGAAGGCTTACACCACACGCGTCGGCGAAGGGCCGCTGCCGACGGAGAACGCGGAGATTTCTGACCTGCTGCACGGCATGGGCCGCGAGTTCGGCGCGACGACCGGACGCGCGCGTCGCTGCGGCTGGTTTGATTCCGTAGCCACGCGCCACGCCACGATGGTCAATGGCATCGACGATCTCGCCATCACGAATCTCGACGGTCTCGACACGGTGGAGAACATCAAGGTCTGCGTCGCGTATCGCCACGGCAAGACGCAATACGATTACATGCCGAACGACGCGGAAATTCTCGCGCAATGCGTGCCGATTTACGTCGAGTTTGAAGGCTGGCTCACGCCGACGGACAAGTGCAAAACCTTCAAGCAACTGCCGAAGAAGGCGCAGGCGTATTTGAAAGCCATCGCCGAATTGACGAATGCGAATTTGTATATCGCCTCCGTCGGGCCGGGCCGCGACCAGACGATTTTTGTTTGAAGCTTAACGCACAGCGCGGATGCGCCAGAAATTATTTTTACTGGTGTCCGGCGTGTTGGTCATTACCAACACGCCACCAACGGGTGCGGTATTGGTAACCAATGAAGCCCAGTCCGGTTGGCTTAAACTACTGGATCGATCTAGCGCGTAATTGACTCCGGCGTCGCCCGAATAAGTTAGCCGAACGTCTCCATTCTTTAACAGTTCGATTGTGATGAGATTGTATCCCGGAAGACTGGCAGCACTGGAGACAAGTGCGGTCTTGCTGCCAGTTGATTTGAAATTAACGGGGGTGTTGTTGAATTTACCGGCTCCGATGCTGACGCAGGTTTTGAGTTTGGCGTTGTAGTAATAGCCGGCCACGATTGCAGCTTTGTTGGGGGCGACAATTCGCAATGGACACTTCTCGGAATCGAAGTCAATTCCTTCACCGAAGTCGGTCATCCAACTACTTCCCATCGCCCAAAGGCTGCCATCTTTCTTTAAGAATAGGTTTCCATGAGAGCCTGCGGCAACCGCCACGACGTAATTGGACACAATCTGCACTGGCCTATATCGCCATTCTATAGTGCAGTCACCGAGTATTCCCCCCTCATTTTCGCCCGTGCCCCACAGGCTGCCGTCGCTTTTGATGAACATACTGTGCATGCGGTCTGCCGCAACGCTTACAACACCAGACCTTACAATTTCAACCGGTTGATGCGTCTCATCCATGTTGGTGCCTTGCCCCAACTGTCCACACCCATTGCCACCCATGCCCCACAAGCTACCGTCGCTCTTGATGAACAAACTGTGCGAATACCCAGCAGCAATGGCGGTCACTCCTTCATTGATAATCTTTTTCGGACGCATAATTTCATCGCTTATGTTTTCGTTACCCAGTTCGCCATCGCCATTCCAGCCAAAACCCCAGAGACTGCCATCGTCTTTCAAAAAAATCGTGAATCCTTGGCCACAGGCAACGGCCGTTACTCCACTGGACACAATCTGGATTGGTTGGTCAGGATCATTCAAAGTGCCATCTCCTACATGGCCGGCAGCGTTGTTTCCCATCGCCCACAAACTCCCATCATTCTTTATGAAAAAACCGCCACGCGATGTATTTACGGCAGTAGCCACGACATTGTTCGACACAATTTCTTCGTTTCCATTCCACAAGCTGCCGTCACTTTTTATGAAATAGCTAACCCCGGCGCTGGAGGCAATCTGGACTATGGATTGGGCGCTGGCGTCAGATCCGCACGACAAGACCACAAGGGAAATCGCAAGAAGGAGATGATTTGGTTTCATGCTT
>CAIXFY010000028.1 GCA_903918885.1 uncultured Verrucomicrobia subdivision 3 bacterium | reverse complement strand
GATCTGGTAGGCCTGCATCGGGACGGTCTTCTAGATGCTGACGAACACGAGCTTGTGGACCACGCCTTCCGCCGGCAACGCGATGTCCACGATCTCGGGGAAATTCATCTTGAAGATCGGCAGGAACAATTTCACGCTCGCGCCGCCGATGTAAAAATCTTCCATTGGCGGAATGCCGACAATCGTCGCCGGATACACCGCGTCTTTGCGATGCGTGATGGCGGTGATGTGAAACACCGGATACGGCTCGGGCAACGTGTAATAACCGGTGTGATCGCCGAACGGACCTTCGTCGCGGAGCGGCTCGGTCGGGTCAATGTAACCTTCGATGACGAAGTCGGCGTTGGCGGGAACTTCCAGATCGTTCGTCTCGCATTTCACGAGTTCGACGGATTTTTTGCGGAGATAACCGGCGAGCAGAAATTCATCCAGTCCGTCGGGCATCGGTGCGGTCGCGGCGAAGGGAAACATCGGGTCGCCGCCGATGAAAATGGCGACGGGCATGCGCTCGCCGCGTTCGTAATAACGACGGCCATGGCGCGCGGCGACTTTCTGCAACTGCCAGTGCATGCCGGTGGTTTGGTCGTCGTAAATCTGGATGCGATACATGCCGAGATTGCGCTCACCCGTGTCCGGGTCGCGCGTCACGACGCACGGCAGCGTGATGAAACGTCCGCCGTCGAGTGGCCAGCATTTCAGGATGGGGAGATTCGCGAGTGTCGGCGGATTGGGATTCGTGCCCTTCTGCCAATCCGGCGCGGGCGGCCAGCTATTGGAGGAAGCAGGCGCATCAAACTTTTGGATGACATCTTTGCACGAACCGCTCTTCACCGTCTTCGGCTTGGCGTGGCGCAAATCCAACGCGAGCGAGAGCAGCTTGATGGCTTCTTTGAAACTGGTCGGCGGCTTGGCTTTCATCAGCGCGCCGAGTTCATTCGCGACTTCGTCCACGGACTCCGCGCCCATGCTCATGGCCATGCGCTTGTGTGAGCCGAGCGTGTTGATGGCCACGGGAAACGGCGAGACGACGCCGTTGACGGTGGGCTTTTCGAACAGCAGCGCCTTGCCGCCACCTGGCAATTTCATTTCGCGGTCGGCGATCTCGGTGATCTCGAGTTCGGTGGCAACGGGCTGGGAAATGCGTATGAGTTCGCCCGCCGCATCGAGGGCGTTGACGAAATCGCGGAAGGAATCAAAAGCCATAAGTGCAAGACTAACAAAAATGAAAATTGAACGCTACTGATGAACACAGATTGGAATTTTCATCAACGTCCATCTTTGGTTGAAAAGCTTTTACAATATCACCAAGTCATCGCGGTGCACGAGTTCCACACGCGCGAGTTTTTTGGCACGGATTTCTTCGGCGCTGAACTTCGCGATGCCGCGCGCGAATTCCGTTCCGTCCAAATCGCAAACTCGCACCACGTCGCCGCTGACAAATTCGCCTTCGCAACGCGCGACGCCCGGCGGCAACAAGCTTTTACCCGCTTCACGCAAGGCTTTCTTCGCGCCTTCGTCCACGAACAAAGTGCCTTTGGGATGATGGAAAAACGCAATCCAACGCTTGCGCCCTTGCAGCTTGTTCGGCTTGGCGATGAACAAAGTTCCTTCATCCGCGCCGGACAAAATCTTGCCGAGAATTTTTTTATCGCGTCCAGATGCGATAACAAGCGGAATCCCGGAACGCACGGCGATTTTCGCCGCGTCAATTTTCGACTTCATCCCGCCGACCGCCGTTTCGCTCGTCGTGCCGCCGGCCATGTCCTGAACTGCCGCGTCAATTTTCTCGATGACGGAAAGCGTCTTCGCGTTTTTCTTTCCAAAATTTTCGATGACGCCGGCCACCGTCGTCAAAATCACCAATAAATCCGCAGGCAAAAGCGATGCGACCAGCGCAGATAATTTATCATTGTCGCCGAACTTGATTTCGGTGAATGACACCGCGTCATTTTCGTTGATGATTGGGACCACGCCGCGACCGAGAAGCGTGACGAGTGTGTTGCGCGCGTTGAGATGGCGTTCGTGATGCTCCAAGTCTTCGTGCGTCAGCAAAACCTGCGCAACGACGAGACCGTGTGCGGCAAAAAGTTTTTCATAAACCGCCATGAGTCGCGTTTGGCCAACGGCGGCGCAGGCTTGTTTTTCCGCGAGATCGGTCGGACGAGTTTTGTAGCCGAGCGCGCCCATGCCGGCACCGACCGCGCCGCTGGTGACGACGACGACTTCCTTGCCGGCTTTACGCAGCGCGGCGACCTGCGCGACGATTTGTTCGAGCTGCGCGGGATCAATCAGCTTCCGGCTGTCGGTGAGGACGCCGGTGCCGAGTTTCACCACGAGGCGCGAAACGGATTTAAGTGAGTCACGATGCACGTCGCCAAGGTAGAAAATTTCTGTCGCGCGGAAAATGCAAAAGTGTCGGCAATAAATTTAAGCTCACGGCGAATTAGTTTTAGCCGCCACGCGGATTGCGTTGGCCAGCTGCTCCGGAGTCCAGTCATTGCCATCAAATTGTTTGAAGATTTTGCCACCGCCATCCAGCACCACCGTGCGTAAGTTATGTGAGATGGAGCCGTTCTCGCGCCAGAAATTCAAATCCACTTTTGGCGCGAGGCTGGCAAGCGTATTCGTGGAAGCGACGGCGAACAGCCAGCGATCCGTGTCCGCGCCGCGATAAAATTTTCCGTAGCCGGTCAAGATTTCCGGCGTGTCGAAGCTGGAGTCAAACGAGATGGAAAGCAACTGCCAGTTGGTCGGCGCGTTCGTGTCCGCTGTGAGAATTTTGCGGGCTTCGAGTAAATTTTTATTCATGCGCGGACAAAATTCTGGCAGCGGGCAACTGGTGAAGAAAAACGTGAACGCCACCGCTCTTCCGCGAAGAGCCGAAAACTTCACCGATTGCCCGGTTTCACTGGTGAATTCGTAATCAGGCAACGGGTCGCCAACATTCAGCTCCGGCTCCACGGTGTGCCAACCGGGCGGGCCGGAAACGCCGCCAACTTTGCCGGTGCGTTGGAGATTTTCAATCCAGTCGTCATCCGCCGTCACGACCAGCGTGAAGGAGATTTCGTCACCCGGCGCGAAGCCGGCGAGCGCGTTCGTGTCGCGCACGAAAAAATCCATCGTCATCGCGGCCATGTAGCCGGGAATTTTTTCGTGCTTGATGGTGACGTGGCGATGATCGGGCGGAATCTGTTGGATCACGCCGCGCACGGCGTAGGTTTGGTTGGTTGCAGCAATTGGCGCGGACGTCGAGGTGACAGCGGGCTTGCAACCGGCAGCCAGCCAGCCAGCCAAAAAACACAGACAGGCAAAGGATTTTATCATGGTTCCTTTTGTATTTTTTTAATTTCCGCGACGACTGCCTCCGATGTGCCGACGCGCAGGCCATCGAAAAACGCGCGGATGTTTCCGTGTTTATCCACGACGGCGATGCGTTCGGTGCCACCGAAGTTTCCGGGCATGGAGTTGAAAGGATTGTTCGTTTCGGTCGCCAGAAAACTGGTGCCGATGAGCCAGTGCAACTGCGCCTTGTCGCCGGTGAGCAGCGACCAGCGGTTCGTATCCGCGCCGAACCGCGCGCCCCACTTCGCCAGCACCGTCGGCGTGTCGGTGCGCGGATCCACCGTGAACGACAACAGCCGCACGTCGTCGTTCGTGTCGGTGAGTTTTTGAATTTCCGCCATGCGCTTGCTGACTTCCGGGCAGGTCAGCGAGCAGCTCGTGAACAGAAAACTGACGGCGAGAATTTTCCCGCGCACGTCGGCACGCGTGACTTCGCGACCGTTTTCATCAGTGAAAGCAAAGTTTTCCAATCGGCGCGGTTGATCCGGCGCGATGACCTTCGTTTCATCATGGCGTTTCAATGCGCCAGCGGCAAACCAACTGCCGACGCCGGCAATGGCGGCCAGCGCAATGACGATGATGAGAAAAAGTTTTTCGTCACTGCGTTGGTTGGGATGATCGGAACTGGCGTTGTTCACTCGCCTCAAAACATATAGCTGACGGACACTTTGAACAATGCCGGAGCGATGAGCTGGTTGCCGGTGACATTTTCATAAACGGGAATCGCCACATCGGCGTAAATCTTCACGGGTTGCAAATTGAATTCCACGCCGGGCGCAATCAGCACGCGCTGATAGCCGGAATCGTCGGGCGCCGCCGCCGCGCCGTTGTCGCGACCGCGCCAGACGCCGATGATTTGGGCCACGGGCGAAATGTTCACGCGCCCCAGTGAAAGGCCTTCGTAGTAAATTCCCGCCGCCGCATCGGCTTCAAGACCGGGGCGGTAATCGCCTTGTTTCAGCACGGGCAAATCCAGTTGCGCCTGCGCGAACCAGTTCCAGTTCATGCTGCCGGCAATGTCGCCGCGATGAAATGCGCCAAGCAACAGGTCGCTGCTGCCGGTGCCGATTTGCGAATCGCGGTCAATATCGCCCAGCGCATCGGTGTGGTTGTAACTGCCCGTCGGCAATTTGACGCCGAAACTCAAGCCGCTGGACAGGTCATCGGCAAAACCCGTGTAAATGCCGCACAGCCGGATGTCGCCGAGACTAGTCCAGGAAATGGCGCCGGCATTGGCAGACGAATCAAAAGTCCGGCTCACCACCGGAATCTCAATCTGCGCGCCCCAACTCCGGTTGAATAAATAGCGCACTCCCGGCGTGAAGGTTTGCGTTTCCAATTGCTTGTCGTCATTGTTCGCACCGGGCGCGGAAGCCGTGCCGCTCCAGTTTTCATTTTGATTCTGGAAGTCGTAATTCACGAACGCCGTGCCGCCGGATTTTTCGGGAAACAGGGAACTGGTCGCGACGTCAAACACGCCGCAGCCGCACGCACAGGCGAACGCCGCGCCGGGCAACAAAACTCCCGCCAGCAAACCACTGCCGATTTTTATCATCTGCGAATTCAAATTTTTATTTTTCATTTTCAAATTAAAGATTGCGAGAACGCGTCAGTGCATTCTCAAAGTTAAAGAAACAATTTTGTCCGCACCAAAACGGGCGGATAACCAAACTGCAATTGAATTAAACGAGGAATCCGCGCGGCGGCTCTAACGGTGGCTTGGAGAAGAAATTTTTGGCAGAAGCATTAAATTGCGGCTGCAATGCAAACTGCGTGGGCGGAAATAAAATGATTTTTCCCGCCGCCAGCGGGAATTCTATTTTCAAAGTAGGTGAAACCGCCTCGGATTTTTTCTCCGACTTTTTGGCGGCAGCGATGGCTTTGCAAAGCGGACAAAGATGTTTGCCGTCAAACGTTTCGGACACGGCTTCAGTCAGCGATTGCTGGCTGGAAAGATTGGCCGCGAGCATCGTCGTCCACGCGACCGTTTGCAGCGCGGCCCAGTGAGCGCCGGTCGTGAGAACCAGCGCGGCAACCACGAGGATTTTTCCGCAGCGCGCAAACACGCCGACAAATTAGACCGGCATTGAAATTCCGCAAGCGGATTCATTTTTCCGCAATCCACACCAGCGTTCCCGACGGCAGCAAGTCAAACAACGGAATCAAATCCGCGTCCGCCAGATGCACGCAACCGCACGATTGCGGCTGGCCGATGCCGGTCTGATCGGAAGTGCCGTGAATGTAAATATAGCGATCGTGCGAATCCACGCGGCCATCGCGGTTAAAACCCGGCTCCAAGCCTTCGAGCCACAGGATGCGCGTCGTGATTTTCGCGTCGGCCAGTTCCGGCTGCGAGTTGTGCCCGACGACGACGCGGGAATTGAAGACCGTGCCCGCCGGTTCGCCGCCGCCGATTTTTTCTGCGATGCGATGCAGGCCAAGCGGCGTGCGGTTCGAGCCTTCAATCTGCCCGATGCCAAAACGCGAGGTGGAACAGGGAAATTGTTTTACGAATTTTCCGTCCGCAAACAGCGAAAGCCGCTGCTGCGCGACGTTCACGGTCAAAATGTATTTGGTCGGCGTCACCTTCAGCTTGGCGTAAGTGGCGAGACAGGCTTCGGGAATTTTATTTTGGGAATTCATAAAACGCAGATGTGCGCAGCCAGAAGTCAACATCGCCGCCGCGCTCATCAGCAACATGAGAACGCGCCGGTTCATGGCGTCACGCCTTCGCCAGTTTTTTCACGAGCACCTTCGAGTTGCGTCCGCTCTGGTCGTATTTTTCGCGGCGCGCGGGCGGCAAATCATCCGGTGTGCCTTCAGCGAAACCGCCCTTCGATTGAAAATAAGTGAATGCCTGCGTCGAGAGCGTGAGCAATTCGTCGAGATTCATTTCCTTCGCTTTGTTCTCAATGAACTGAATCAGCTTCCGCCCAATGCCACGATTTTCGTGCAGCGGATTCACGTAAAGACACGCGAGCTCACCCTTTTTCTGTTCAGGAAAAACGTGCAGCGCCACACAAGCCACCGGATTTTTATCAATTTCAAAAATGAAATAGTCCGCCAGATTTTTTTCGATCATCGGCCGCGTGCGCTTCATCAGTTCGGCAGATTCCACTGCCGCTTTCGTCAAAAGCTGAATTGCCCGCACGTCTTTTTTCATCGCGCGGCGAATCTGCTGATACTCGTTTGCGTAAATCAGCGTGCCGATGCCTTCGTTAGAAAAAACTTCCGCAAGCAAACCTTCGTCCACTTTGCCGTTGATGACGTGAACGCGCGGAATGCCCGCCTTGCACGCGGTGACCGCGTGCAGCGCCTTGGACAAAAGCTCCGGCGCGATGTCGTTTTTCTGCATCGCGATGACGGATTCCAAATCCGCCACGAGCATCTGCCGAATGAGCCGGCCTTGGACGAGAATGCCGTCTGCCGCCGTGATGAAAATCAGTTTCGTCGCCTTCAGCGCTTCCGCCACCGCGACCGCGACGCCGTCGGAATTGACGCGATAGGTTTTGCCGTCGCCGTCGAAACCGAGCGGCGGAATGACTGGAATCATGCCTTGCGTGAGCAATGTCTGGAGCATCTCGACGTCCACCTTTTCCACCTTGCCGGTGAACTGATGATCCACGCCGCCGATGATGCCAAGCGGATGCGCGATGATGACGTTCGGGCAAACTGCCCGCAGATCGTTCGCCGAAAGACCTTCGAGAATTTCGTGCGTCAGCCGGTTTGCCGCGTTCAACGCCAGTTGCAGCGTCGCCGCGTCCGTGATGCCCGCGCCGTCAAAATTTGACGCGGGAATTTTCTGTTCCTCCGAAAGCAATTTAATCTGCGCCGACGCGCCGTGGACGAGCACCACGCGGATGTTCAACGACCGCAGCACCGCCACGTCCAGCAGGAGCGTGGCGAAGTTTTCGTCGGTGACGATCGCACCGTCAATCGCGAGGACGAACGTCTTCTCGCGGAATTGCGGAATGTATTGCAGGATGCCCCGCAGGTCGGTCGGTTTCACTTTGGCTTGTCAGTATTGTTTCAGCGCTGAATAAGTAATCACTTTCCGGCGCGATTCAAACAATTATTTCAGACCTAAAGAAGTTTTCAATGCTGCCAGTGAACGCTCATTTTCCTTTTGCGTGCCGATGGAAATGCGAATCCACTCTGGCAATTGATAGCCGCCCATCGGTCGCGTGATGACGCCGAGCTTTTGCATCGCTTCAAAAACTTTCTGGCCTTCGCCCACGCGCACGAGAATAAAATTCGCGGCGGACGGCACGTATTCCAGATTCAATTTTCGGAACGCACTCGCAAAAAATTCCAGCCCGCCGAAATTATTCGACCGTGTTTTGCGGACGTGCGCGTCGTCGTCCAGCGCAGCGAGCGCGGCAACTTGTGAAAGCAGATTCACATTGAACGGCTGCCGGATTTTTTCCAGCGCGGAAATCAGTTCCGGCGCGGCGATGCCATAGCCGAGGCGCAGACCGGCGAGTCCGTAAATCTTCGAGAACGTCCGCATCAGAATCAGATTTTTCCGCGCGCCGAGACGGATGAGCGGAATCAAATCCACCGCGTCCTCCAGAAATTCGATGTAAGCTTCGTCCAGCACGAGCAGCACGTCGTCGGGCACGTCGTTCACCAGTTTTATGACTTCTTCGCGCGGCGCGAGCGTGCCGGTGGGGTTGTTCGGATTCGCGACGAACACGATGCGCGTCTGCGGCGTGATGGCGCGCAGCATCGCGGGCAAATCGTGGCCGTAATCTTTTGCGGGCACGGTGATGACGTTCGCGCCGAGCATTTTCGCGACGATGGGATAAATGGCAAAACAGTATTGCGACACAACGATGCTTGAATCCGGTGCGAGCAGCGCGCGGGAAACGAATTCAATAATCTCGTTGGAGCCATTGCCCAAAATCAGGCTGGCCGTTTCCACGCCGAGTTTCGCGGCGAGTTTTTGTTTCAGGTAAAACGCGTTGCCGTCGGGATAAAGATTCACGCCGGCGATGGCTTTTTGCAGTGCGGCCAGCGCGAGCGGCGACGGGCCAAACGGATTTTCGTTCGACGCGACTTTGATGATGGAGTCGGCGGGAATATTTAATTCGCGCGCCACTTCTTCAATCGGACGACCGGGTTGATACGTCGGCAAAGTTTTGAGAAACGGAGAAAGGGGAAGCACAGTTTTTAGTTTTTAATTTTTAGCTTTAAGTTGGCTTCGCCAGTTTGAGAGGTCTTGACGATGGCGGTCAACAGACGAATCAATTCCAAACTTTCGTCGGCCAGTGGCGAGATTTTGGCTTCGGGAACGATTTTTGAGTCCCGCAGCAGCCGCAGCCAGTAATGAGTTTCCCGCGCTTCTTTCGAGGCGATGGACATTTTGGCAATGAAGTCCGCCCGACTGACTCCCGCCAAAGCTTCTTCGACATTCGCCCCGATAGCCGTTCCGGAACGCATGATTTGTCCCGCAATTTCAAATTCTTTTTGCCCCTTCAGCCATCTCGCCAACGTGATGGTTCGCAACGCAAACGCATAGCTCTTATCTTTGACGAGGCTTGGCTTCATGGCGTGGAGTGGCGGAACTAAAAACTAAAAATTCAAAAATTAAAAACTATTTCACTCCCCCGGCAGTTTCGCATCCGCGCCGGGATAGAGTTTTTGATAATCCGTCGCCTCCACGGCAACAATCGCCGCCACGCCGAGAATGTCGTGCGCGGACGCGCCGCGCGAAACGTCGGCGGCGGGGCGGTTCAGGCCGAGCAAAATCTGGCCGTAAGCCTTGGTGCGGCCGATGTGCGTGACGAGCCGGCTGGCGATGTTGCCGGAATTCAGGTCGGGGAAAATCAGCACGTTCGCGTGGCCGGCCACTTTGCTGTCCTGCAATTTGCGCGAGGCGATTTCCGGCACGAGCGCCGCGTCCACCTGCATTTCACCGTCGAAGTCCGCTTCCACGTTCAACTGCGCCGCCTTGCGCCGCGCGGCCGCCGTGGCCGCCTGCATCTTGCCGACCGACGCATGCGCCGCGCTGCCCTTGGTGGAAAACGAGAGCATCGCCACGCGGGCGCGCACGCCGAGCATGTGCCGCGCGAGCCGCGCGGTGGAAACGGCGATGTCCGCGAGCTGTTCGACGTTCGGCTCGGGAATCACGCCGCAGTCGGCCATGAATAAAGTCCCGTTCTCGCCGATGCGCGAATCTTCAACTTCCATGACCATGCAGCTCGAAACGGCGCCGATGTCCGGCGCGGCCTTGACGATCTGGAACAGCGGCCGCAGCACGCTGCCGGTGATGTGCGACGCGCCGGAAATCAAACCGTCCGCCTGGTGCATCGCCAGCATCATCGCGCCGTAAAAATTCGGCTGCATCATCGCGTCGCGCGCCTCGGTCGGCTGCAAACCCCTTTCGCGGCGGATGCGGTAGAACCGGCTGGAAAAATTCTCCAAGTCCTCGCTGGACGCGGGATTGATGATGCGGATGCCTTCCAATGAAATTTTCGCCGCCGCCGCCGCCTCGCGCACTTCCGCCTGGTCGCCGAGCAGAATCGGCACGCCGAGCCGCAGCGCGTAAAACTGCCGCGCCGCCTGCAAAATACGCGGTTCCGTGCCCTCGGGAAACACGACGCGCTTGGGATGCCGCTGCAATTTTTCGATGACGCTGCCGATGAAACGCATGGCGGTAAGTTAGCGGTCAAACACGAAACTGCAAAAGGAATTTAAGTTTTGCCACCGAGACACAGAGGGCACCGAGTAGAAGTAAAATTTATTTCTCCAGCCTCTGTGTGCTCCGTGTCTCGGTAGCAAATTCCCAAAACAATTTTGACTTGGCTTGTTCCCGCCATTAGCCTTGGGCACACATGCAGGAAATCATCGAGAAGCTGCTCATTTTGCAGGATCGCGACCGGAAAATTCTCCGCGTCACTCAGGAACTCGCCCACATCGGCCCCGAACGCGAATCGCTCAAGGCCAAAGCCGCCAGCACTCAAAGTTCGCTGGAAGCCGCCAAGCTGAGCGTCAAACAAATCGAATCCGAACGCAAGCAACGCGATTTGGAGATTGAGGCCAAGAAGGCGCAGATTGAAAAATACCTGAACCAGCAGTTGCAGACGCGCAAGAACGAGGAATACAAGGCGCTCACGCACGAAATTGAGATGGCGAAGGAAGTCATTTTTAAAATCGAGGACGCGGAAATTGTTTTGATGGAACAGGCCGAAGCCGCGCAAAAGGAAGTCGCCCGTGCGACCGCCGAGGCCGCCGCCGCCAAGAAACTCGTGGACGACCAGATTGGCCAACTGAATTCGCGCGAGGAAAATTTGAAGAAGGATTTCGCCGAGCTGACCGCCGGCCGCGCCACGGTGGCTGCGGCCGTGGACGATTCCACGCGCAACCGCTACGAACGGATTTTCAAGAGCAAAGGCGAGAATGTGGTCGTGGGCGTGGATCACAGCGCGTGCGGCGGCTGCCACATGAAGCTGCCGACGCAAATCGTGACCAACTGCCGCGCGAATGCGGAACTCGTGACCTGCCCGAACTGCGGCCGAATCTTGTATTTCAGCCGCGATATGATTCTTACGGCGGCGGATTAATTTAGCCAAACTTTGCAGCAAATTTCCATACCACGCCGGATAATTCCTCGTCCAGCTTTTTGAAAGTTTGTTCTAAAATTGGTTCGGGGATTTTTTTGTAAAACGCTTCGGCAATTCCGCCGGTTATGCAAGCTAGCGTGTCGCTATCGCCGCCAAGATAAATCGCCTTGCGAATGGCATCTTCAAAATCACTCGATTCTAAAAATGCAGTGATTGCCTGCGGCACTGTTCGCTGACAGGACAAATCAAATTGATAGGTTGGTTTAATTTGCGCTAGCGTCCGGCTTAAATCGTATGCAAAAACAGATTCAACGAATTTTTTAATATCGCTTTTAGATTTACCGCTTCGCGCCATAAAAATAGCGGCGGCGACTGCTTGGGCTCCTTTAATTCCTTCAGGGTGATCGTGTGTTACCTCCGCACTTTTTTTGGCTTCATCCAACACCAGCTGCAAATCATTCAAAGCATAACCAATCGGAGCAACGCGCATAGCAGAACCATTTCCCCAACTGTTGTAAGGTTTGTGTTCGCGCGAACCAGCCCAGTCATGGAATTTGGCTCCGTAGCCAGCGTTGGGATAGCGATAATAGAAGCTCTCAAATTTCTCGGAGTAATTTCCGCCATTCAGCAAACAGTCAGCCACTGCCACAGTCAGCACCGTGTCATCCGTAAATCTTGATGATGGGCGAAACAGCGGGAAATCAAGTGTTGTTGCATTTTCATGTTCGTAAACCGAACCGATTATGTCTCCAGCAATCGAGCCAATCATATCCACAGGGAACAATGGTGAATTGTATTTGGCAACCTTTTGATTAAACCGTTTCTTGAATTATTCATGTTTTTAGCTAGTTTGTTAATGGTTTTGGTAGGGCGGAGAATCGCTCCGGACGCGAGTCCGGGGAGGAAAGTCCGAACTCCACAGGGCGCGATGCTGCGTAACTCCGGTTCGCCGGAGATACACGCAGGGAATCCGGTTCAAGCCGGGTTCACGGAAAGTGCCACAGAAAACAGACAGCCTGACGCAAGTCGGGTGATGGTGAAAAGGTGCGGTAAAAGCGCACCGCGTGAAGCGCAAGCGACACGGCATGGCAAACCCCATCGGGTGCAAGGCCAAATTGGAAACCGAGGAGCTGCCCGCTCCGCGCCTCGTGAAAGCGAGGCAGGTTTCGGGTATAGGTCGCTCAGACAAATGATTCTCTCCGCCGCAAGGCGCAGACAGAATTCGGCTTACAGCCCTTCCAAAACCAACTCCAAGCCAAGGCAGAAGGATGAAGGCGGAAGGCAGAAGCAAATCTGCCGCGTTCGGCGCCAATCACTTCTGCATTCTGAATTCTTCCTTCTTACTTTCCCGTTCCCAGCCACGGCATCAGCGGCGGCAGCGCGGGCTGCGCGTATTTTTGCGCGACGATTTTGGCGAGGGCGGGATTTTCCAAAAGATTGCGCAGGTGATAATGGATTTCTCCGCTGTTGCCGGCCAGCGCGCGAACAACGTCAATCTGCCGGCCGATTTCGTCCTCCGAAAATTTTGAGCCGACGGCGGCATCGTTCAACGCGGCATACACACGCCGGCCCTGCGGATTTTGAGAACGCCACCATTGGAACAGCGCCGTGAAACCATGGGGGCGGTCGGCCAGCGGCCAGTAAAGTTGCGGCGCGAGGTAATCCACCCAGCCGTTGCGCAGCCACAGCGGCGCGTCGGCGTAAAGTTTGGCGTAGGAATCAAGCGCGTGGGCGGCAATGCCCGCCGGCACGCCCGGCCGCCAGATGCCGAACGGGCTGATGCCAAATTGCACCCACGGCTTCGCGGCGTGAACGGACTGCGAAACTTTCTGGACGAACTGGTTGATGTTCGCGCGCCGCCAGTCGTCGCGGCTCAAGCCGGATTGCGCGCCAATTTTTTTCCAACTCGCACCGTCGGGAAAATCCGCCGCCGCGCCGCCGATTTTTTCCGGATACGGATAAAAATAATCATCGAACACCACGCCATCCACGTCGTAGCGTTTCGCCACATCGAGCACCGCAGCGAGAGAGCAGGATAGCGCCGCCGATTCGCCGGGGTCGCACCAAGTTTGCCGGCCGTAATGCCGGATGATTTCCGGATGCGTGCGCGTGACGTGATTCAGCGCCGGCGGTGATTTGGCTTCGGGATGCGCGGCGCGGAACGGATTGAACCACGCGTGCAACTGCAAGCCGCGCCGGTGCGCTTCCTGAATGGCAAACGCCAGCGGATCGTAAAACGGCTGCGGCGACCTGCCCTGCACGCCGGTGAGATATTCCGACCACGGTTCCAGCGGCGAGGCATACATCGCGTCGCACACGGAGCGAACCTGAAAAAACACGGCGTTGAGGTGCAACCGCTGCGCGCAATCGAGCAGCGCAATCAATTCCGCTTTTTGCTGCGCCACCGGCAGGCCGGGCTTGGACGGCCAGTCAATGTTCGCGACGGTGGCAATCCACGCGGCGCGTAGCTCGCGCGGGTGCGCGGGTGAAACAGTGCTTGGGATTTTTTGTGCCGGCTGGGGCTGTGGTCGCGGTTTGAGTTGCGCGGGAGAAATCTTGGGTGCGGCTGGCGGCGGATTGTATGCTGGCGTCACCATCGGCGGCGGCGAATTTTCGACGCAACCAGCGAACAGGATGGCGGCAAGGCCGGCCAACCATGGGACAACTCGTTTCATTCTTGGCCAAATGAGACGCGGCGGACTGCGTTTTGGCAACGGTTTTTTGCAATCTCCCGCCGCTTTAAGCTGATTAAAATCTGACTGGCCTGCTTATTTGCGCCAGAAAAAATCAGTAACTGCCGCCGCCAGCCAATCCCTGCACAATCGCGATGCCGGAAGAAGTTCCCAGCCGCGTCGCGCCCGCCGCAATCATCGCCAGCGCGGTCTGCGCGTCGCGCACGCCGCCGGAGGCTTTCACGCCAAACTGCGGCCCGACGGTTTCGCGCATGAGCTTTACGTCAGCGACCGTCGCGCCGGCGGTGCTAAAACCGGTGGAGGTTTTCACGAAATGCGCGCCGCTTTCCACGACCAATTTGCACGCACGGATTTTTTCCGCGTCGGTCAGCAGGCAGGTTTCCAAAATCACTTTCACCGTGCGTTCGTCGGCGGCTTCCACCACATCACAAAGCTCGCGGAAAACATATTTGTCATCGCCGGCCTTGAGCCGCGCGAGGTTCAACACTACGTCAATCTCGTGCGCGCCGTCGTCAATCGCCACCTCGGTCTCGTAGCGTTTCACATCGCCACTCATCGCGCCGAGCGGAAAGCCAACGACGCTGGCGACCTTCACATCCGTATCTTCCAGAAAACTCCGCGCGGCGGCGACCCACGAGCCGTTGACGCAGACGGAGAAAAACTGGTGTTCGCACGCCTCGGCGCAAAGCTGCTCGATTTGCGCGAGCGAGACGTCGGGCTTGAGCAGCGTATGGTCAATGAAGGCGGCGAGTTGCGCGGCGGTCAGGCTCATATCACACCTTCAGCAGCTTGCCTTGTTCGTCTTCCTTCGCGGCGGCTTCGCCGAGGGTCAGCGTCTGCTTGCGACGGCGTTCGATGATGTGCTTGTCCAGCAGCGGATCGTAGGCCACGGGATAATGGCCGTTGTAACACGCCATGCAAAACGCTTCGGGCGGCTGACTCGTCGCGGCTACCATGCCGGCTTGCGAGAGATAGTGGAGCGAATCGGCGTTCAGGTATTTGCGGATTTCGTCCACGGTGTTGTTCGCGGCCATGAGCTTGCTGCGGTCGGGAAAATCAATGCCGTAGACGCACGGAAATTGGTGTGGCGGGCAGCTCACGGCGACGTGCACTTCCAGCGCGCCGGCTTCCTTCAGCGTTTTCACGCGCGAACGGCAAGTCGTCCCGCGCACGATGGAATCGTCCACGATGACGACGCGCTTGCCCTTCACGAGCGACTCGATCAAATTCAATTTCACGCGCACGTTGAAATCGCGGATGAGCTGCGTCGGCTGGAGAAAACTGCGACCGACGTAATGGTTGCGGATGAACGCCATCTCGTAGGGAATTCCCGATTGCTCGGAATAGCCCATCGCCGCGCACACGCCGCTGTCCGGCACGGGAATGACGAGGTCCGCCTTCACGCCGTGCTCGCGCGCGAGCTGCCGGCCCATTTCCTTGCGCACTTCGTAGACGCTGTGGCCCTGAATAACGCTGTCGGGACGCGCGAAATAGACGTATTCAAAAATACAGAACGATTTTTTCTGGTGTTCGGGAAAGGCGGGAATGCTAGTCAAACCGCTTTCGTTGATAATGACGATTTCGCCCGGCTCCACATCACGGACAAATTGCGCGTGAATCAAGTCAAACGCCGTCGTCTCGCTCGAAAGAATCCACGCGCCCTCGGCGGTGCGGCCGATGGACAGCGGACGGAAACCGTGCGGATCGCGCGCGCCGATGAGTTCCTTCTCCGTCATTATCACCAATGAATACGCACCTTCGATGCGGCGCAAGGTTTGGACGAGCGAGTTCGCCACGCCGCTCATCGTCGGCTGCGCGAGCATCATGATGATGATTTCGCTGTCCACCGTGGTCTGAAAAACGAGGCCGCGAGATTCCAGTTCGTCGCGGAGAACGGCGGCGTTGGTCAGGTTGCCGTTGTGGGCCACGGCGATTTGTCCGCGCGCGCAATCCACAGTGAGCGGTTGGGCGTTGCGCAACTGTGACGAGCCGGTCGTGGAATATCGCGTGTGGCCGATGGCGCGGTCGCCGACGAGGTCGTGCAGGACCTTCGGGTCGTTGAAAATCTGCGGCACGAGACCCATGCCGTGGTGCTTGTAAAATTTTCCCTCGTGGCAGGTGACGATGCCGGCGCTTTCTTGGCCGCGATGCTGCAACGCGTAGAGCCCGTAGTAGGCGAGTTCCGAGGCGTTCGGGTGACCGAAAACGCCGAAGACTCCGCAGTAATGTTTGGGATAATTTTGTGGTGATTTTTGCATCGCGCGCGCCGCTGAATTTAACCACACGAAATCAGTTCGCGCAAGCCGTCGTGCGCAACGCCGGGCAACCGAGGCGAAAGAAAAAACGGTGGTGGCTCAGAGTTTGCCCTTGGTGCTGGGCAGCCGGCCGGCGATGCGCGGGTCGCGCGCGCGCGCGGCGTCCACGGCGCGGGCGAAGGCCTTGAACAACGCCTCGACGACGTGATGTGGCTCATCGCCGTAAAGCAGTTCGAGGTGCAGGTTGCAGCGCGCCTCGTTGGCGAAGCCCTGAAAAAATTCCCGCGCGAGGCCGAACCGGAACCGGCTCGACGCGTCCTGATTTTTTTCGGCGTCGGTGATTCTCTGGGAAAATTTATCCAGTCCGCGCCAGACGAGGAACGGCCGGCCGCTGAAATCCACCACGCAGCGCGCGAGACATTCATCCATCGGCACATAGGCTTCGCCGGTGAACGGATTTTTCGGATGGAAGCCGTGGCCATAGCGGCGAATGCCGCGTTTGTCGCCGAGCGCGGCGGCGATGGCTTGGCCGAGCGCGATGCCACAATCCTCGACGGTGTGATGCGCGTCTACTTCCAAATCGCCATCGCAGCGCAAATCCAAATCCACCGTCGCGTGCTTGGCGAACAGTGTGAGCATGTGGTCGAAAAAGGGGATTCCTGTTTTTATTTTTGATTTGCCCTTGCCGTCGAGATTGAGACGGATGGAAATCCGGGTTTCCAACGTGTGACGTTTGATTTTGGCGGAGCGCGCTTTCATCGCGGAAATTAAAGCAGAGCGGCGACCAAAAGACCAAGCGGATTTACGGCTTGGCGGGAGTGGCCGAAGTTATTTTTTCCTGAAGCGCATCGATTTGTTCCTGCAAGGCTCCGGGCACGGGCGAAACTTTTTGAGCCTTGCGAAGCCAGTCAATCGCGAGGGCGTAATTGCCCGCGTCCCGTTCTAAATGTGAAAGGCTTACCACAAATTCTTCATAAACGAATTTATCATCTTTCTGCCGCTGCTCCGGCAGGGTGGAAAATTTCCGGACACCAAGCTGCCAGACATTGCGGGCGCGGTCATAGTCGTGGTGCACATCGTTAAAAATGCGGCCAAGTTCAAAAAGAATTTCGCAACTGTCCGGATTGTTGCGCAAACCCTCACGCAGGAAGGCTTCCGCCTGTTCCAGCCGACCGAGGTGTTCGCGCAGAAAATAGGCGCCAACGGTGTAAGTCTCGATTTTTTGCGGATCAAGGTCGGCGGCAAGGCGCAGCCACGGGAGCATTTCGCGTTCGTTCTGATGCTCCAAGTGCGTGTGCTGGGTGATGCGAAAGTTGCGGCCGAAAGCGTCAATCCAATCCTTGGGCTTGCCGAGAAAATTCTCATTCTTCTCGTCCTCCTCAGTCTCTTTTTTGCCGTGGCTGGCGGCGATGATTTCCTTCTGCTCCGCCGCGCCTTGATCAAAGACGGACGGATAATAGCCGCTGTGAAAATAGACATCTGCCATCGTAAAAAAATGGTTGGCAAACAATTTCCGGCCGTCGCCGAACAGCATCCCAAAAACATTGTCCGACTTGGCGCGGTTGCTCCAATTGTCTGCGCGACGAGCGAGTCCCGTCGCCAGCGTGAACGCTAGCGCCAGTAGCGCGACCAACAAGGACAGCGGAGAAAGCTTCATCAGGTCGTCAGGTTTTTCCGGCGGAAACCGAACCACGCCAGCAGCAGGAAAATCCCCGTCCACACTGCCGCGTAAAGCGTCGCCAGCGCAACAGCCCGTGCTGGCACAGTGCCGAGGTCATACACCACGAAGTCGCGCAGGTCATACCATTCCAGATGCGGAATCACAAAATAGACCCAAGCTAGAACGGTCTGCATCGGTTCCGGCTGCGAAAGAGCGATGGCGTTCAGATGGCCACCCACCAGTAAAATCCCCGCGACGACAATGAAAGAAATCACGTTGGTGGACGATGGCGCGGCGAAATAAATCGAGCCGAGCAGCACCATGGCGATGACGATGGCAAGCATGGCCCACTGCATCCATGCGGCTTCAAGATAAACGCCGACCGGCCAGATGTGTTCGCGCGAACCGGTGATGATGGCAAAGAAAAAATAAAAGATGAAGAGCGCCACGCCGGTGGCCAGCCAGCAGCCGAGGAATTTTCCGGCAATCACTTGCGCGCGGGAAACCGGTTTGGCGAGCAGTGGAAAAATGGTGCGCGCCTCGCGTTCGGCGGGAATTTGCCGCGCGGTGGTGATGATGGCAACCAAGAGCGCGGAAACCCAGATGAGCAGCAGGCAAAGGTCTTTGACGTAGCGGATGATTTTTTCATCGTGGAAAAAATTCACGGCGCCAGCGGCCAGGGTGAGCACGGCGGTAAGGACAAACAGGACGTAAAAATCCTTGCGGCGGTAAAGCTCCTTGATGACAACTCCGGCAACGGCAAAAATTTTATTCATGGCACGAGCGTGGTCTGGTAACCGACGATTTTGAGGAAGGACTGTTCAAGGTTGGTGTGGCCGGCGGAAATTTCGGCAACGGTTCCAGTGGCCTTTAGCTGGCCTTCGTGCACGATGGCGACGTGGTCGCAGATGGCCTCGACCTCGCCGAGTTCGTGCGACGAAAAGAAAACCGTTTTGCCCTCGTCCTTCAGGCGCTGGATGATTTCGCGAACCTTCATGCGCCCCAGTGGATCGAGGCCGCTGGTGGGTTCGTCGAGGATGAGTAGGTCGGGATTGTTGATGAGCGACTGGGCGATGCCAACGCGCTGCTGCATGCCTTTGGAGTAACCCTTGATTGGGCGCTTCGCGGCGTGTTCCAGTTCTACAAGCTTGAGCAATTGCGCGATGCGCTTGTCCGTCTCGGCGCGGGTGAGTCCGAAAATTTTTGCGTAGAAACGCAGCAATTCCTCGGCGGTCAAAAATTTGTAGTAGTAGGTCAGCTCCGGCAAATAACCGATGCGCTGGCGGGCGATAGGCTGGCGGACGTCGATGCCGAATAAGCTAGCCGCGCCGCTGGTGGGCGGGACGAAGCCGAGCAGGACGTTCATCGTGGTGGTTTTGCCGGCGCCGTTTGGGCCGAGGAATCCAAAGATTTCACCAGCGTGAACCTCCAAATCAAGGCCGACGAGTGCAACTTTGCTCTGCTGGCGAAAATCGCGGTTGCGATATTCAACGCGCAGTTTTTCAGTCTTTAGAATCACATTCATTTTTCAAAAACAAAAACGGAAACCAGTAGACCATGTGAACTTAAGGAAAGACCAATTTTGTGGCAATAACATTCAAATTATTTTGTGAAGGATTCCCGCCACGGCTGCTGTTTTTGGTAAAGCTCCAGCCGTTGGCGCATGGCGGCGAGGTCACCAGATTGAGCCAGCTTGACGGCCTGTTGAGCAGTTTGCACAGCGTCGACAAAACGACCGGCTTCCGCGTAGGCCATGGCCAGCGTGTCGAGCGCCACGGGCTGGTTGTCGCCCATAAGTTGTTGCGCATGGAGAGCTAGTCTAACGGCTTCAGTGCCATCGCGGGCGTCAGGAATTTTGTCCGCCGCCATGACGCGGGCAATGTAGAGGAGCATCGGGACATTGTTGGGGTCGAGCCGCACGGCTTCACGGAATGGCTTGAGCGCTTCAGCATCCCGACCTTGCATCAAAAGCGCTCTGGCAATCTGAAAATGGGCGGGTGCGTAATTGGCATCCAGCCGCACGGCTTCGGCAAATTGCGCGTGTGCTTCTGCGAAGCGGCCAAGTTCGGCCAACACAATGCCGAGGCTATCGTGTGACGCGGAGGTTTTTGGATCCAGCCGCGCGGCCATGAGGCAGTAAGGGAGTGCTTCGGCGGGTTTACCTTCGTCATGCAGGATGCGGCCGATGTTGTTGTAGGCTTCGTGTTGGGCTGGGTCGAGTTGGAGGGTTTTGCGATATTCGGCCATGGCTTCAGCCGTGCGCTGTTGTTGCTGCAAAGCAGCGCCAAGGTTGAGGTGGACAAGCGGATTATCGTGCGTGACCGCAAGTGCATGGGTGAATAGCGTTTCGCTATCGCGCCAATAGCGAAGCTGGTTTTCTGTCGTGGCTAAACAGGAGATGAGAATCAAGCCGGCCAAGGTTGTCGTAAATGATTGTGAAAGTTGAATGTGTCGCGCAAAATCTGCAAAAGTAAATGTCAGCACGATAAAAATTCCAATGAGCGGAAAATAGGTGTAGCGATCTGCCAGCGCTTGATCGCCTACCTGAATCAGGCCGATAACGGGCACAAGTGTTCCCAAATACCAAAGCCAGCCGACGCGCAAATACGGTTGGCGACGTCCAGCCAGCCAAGCCACGGTTGAAATAGCCGATAACACCACGAACGCCACCACGACTTGCAGCCAAGGAATTTCTTTAGGAAGCGGATAAAATGCCGCGAGGTCAACCGGCCAAAAGGTTTTTGACAGGTAGTCGACATAAGAGACAGTGCTGTTTTCGAGGCGCAAGGCAAGGGACACTCGTTGCAGCGATGCCACGGCTTCATTGCGCTGTGCCAAAAATGTCACCACACACAGGATGGCGGCGAGAAAAATAAAAGGTAGTTTTTCCAGTAGCAGCCGTAGCAGATTGTTTTTTGGGAGGCGTTGTAATGGCCAATAATCCAATAGCAGCATCAACATCGGCAAGGTGACTAGCATGGGTTTTGACAGCAAGCTGAGGGCGAAAAAACATAGCGCCCAACCGTAGTTCCAGCGGTTTTTTTCGCGAGCATGGCGTTCGTAAGCCAACAGCGCCAGCAATCCAAAAAAAGTGCTCAAAACATCTTTGCGCTCAGCCACCCACGCCACGGATTCCACATGCAGAGGATGCCAGCCGAATAGTGCCGCCACTGTAGCCGCTGGCCACAAAGTGCCGGTCATTCGCCGGATTAAAATAAATAATAGGAATGTATTTGCGGCATGGAAAAGGATGTTTACAAGATGATGACCTGCAGGATTGAGGTGAAACAGATTGCAATCAACCATGTGTGACAGCCAAGTAAGCGGATGCCAGTTGCTGACGTGGCATCCAGTAAATGCCCATTTGATTCCCGCCACCGTTAGGCCGTCTTGCACAGTGGCGTTGGCGGTTACATAGGCATCGTCATCATAATTTAGAAATCCATGTTGCGTTGCTGGCAGATATGCGAGCAGCGTAACCAAAGCCAATGCCAAGCCAATGACGCGCGGGTGAATCCGCGTGCGGCCAGAACATTGCCCGTCGTCAGTAGAGTCAAGACTGAATGTCATGGTTTAACCCAGTCGGAGCAGCCCTAAAATTTAATTGAACCTGTCTTTATTACTTTGATGTTATGGTTAGGGTATTTTTGCACTGAAAATTAGGGGGTGGAAATTGATAGTTACAAAAAACCCTCGGAGCCTAAGCTCCGAGGGTTGTGTAAACCACTAAACAGCTCTTACTGGAGCACGTGAGCCGGCGTCACCGTGGTGCCCAATGAGCACACCGGGTTAGTGCCGGTCGTGACCGTGTCGGTATATGTGCCACCAGCCGGGCAACCAGGCATGGCACCACCAGAGTTCGCCTTGATGTAAGGCAGAAGATCGGTGGACAGCGAGGCGGTAGAACCAGAAGTCTTCTTCTGTTCCAAAGCCCATTGGCTGGCCGCCGCGTCAATCTGGCGGAGGTTGTTGATACAGGCATTGGCCTGCGAGGTGGCACGAGCCTTCACGAAGTTCGGAATGGCAATCGCCGCCAACAGGCCGATGATGGCCACGACGATCATGATTTCGACGAGCGTGAAGCCCGCTTTACGGATGTTTTTGGTCTGTTTCATTTGGTTTGCTTTCGTTTCGCGGCGGAAAAGCACGACAGGCGGGTTATATGACTACAACTTTGTTCCATTGATTGCCTGTCGTTACCGCGACAAGGAAACCCTACCACTGCTAATGCCAAAGTCTAGCTTCAATTGAAAATTGTCCCAAACCTCATGCTTTTGTAATAAAACAGGGCAATCAAAACTGCGGTCATCACTGCTGTCATCAGCAGAAAAAATAGGAAACATAGGATTTTATGGGACTTTGCCTCCTTAAAGTTGATGCGCTAGAAAAAGAAAACCCCGGAGCCGAAGCTCCGGGGCATGTTAGAATCAATTACCCAAGGCTTACTGCAGGGCGTGAGCCGCCGTTGCGAGCGACGAATACGTGCACACTGGATTGGTGCCGATAGTAATGGTATCGGTATATGTGCCACCAGCTGGGCAACCCGGAACCTTACCGGTCGCATTCAGCTTGATGTAGGCATTCAGGTCGCTGCTCAACGAGCAAGTCGCATTGGAGACCTTGCTCTTTTCCAACGCCCACTGGTTGGCCGCCGCGTCAAATTGGCGGAGGTTATTAATGCATGCATTTTGCTGCGAGGTGGCGCGAGCCTTCACGAAGTTCGGAATCGCAATCGCCGCCAACAGGCCGATGATGGCCACAACGATCATGATTTCAACGAGCGTGAAGCCCGCTTTGCGGATGTTTTTTAACTGTTTCATTTGTTTATTCTTTCTCTTACGCGGCGGAACATCGCAGCAGACGGGTTATAAGTATTACATCTTCGTTCCTTTGATTGCCTGCTGCAACCACGCACAGATGAACCTAGCACCACCAATGCCAAAGTCCAGTGTCAATCATTCTAAAAGTTGTGAAAACAGGAAAAACAATTATCAATCAACACTACTGTCCGGTTTAAAAACCGAGTAAACATTGATGATTTTCGGTGTCTGGCGGTTGTGTAGCAGGTGGCAGTTGAGCAAGCGCCTGTAAAATGGGCGTTTTCTCAAAGAGCGTGAG